>JBBDYD010000001.1:0-10090 GCA_040901865.1 Bacteroidota bacterium
AGCCGCGGAGGGCTGACCCCAAGCTATAGGGGCTTGCTGAAACAACCGGATAAGCAAAAGTTTGCTAGCTTCCGATATCGGGGCATCGCAGGCCGGATCGTAAACCCTTCGGCGTGGGAATCTATCGGTTGACCTGCACATCATCAACGGGCGTTACGCGTCAAGTGTGACGTGACGCGCATATTACGGGAAGTAATCTCCCATAGCACCGTTCGCGGACCCTGGGCCCCCTCTCCGGTCATAACGGCTGTTATCGCCAGCTACCGCCGCGGTGTTGCTTCATTCGTCCCACAGCGCTTGGACGAAATCGCGTAAAATAGACTTCGCCCTTAGTCCAATGGAATGGTATTCACTGATACAGCGATAAATTTGGGGATTCCTGAACCGCTAGGGCCAGCTCCTGAAACCATTCATGCTCCATGAGCGCCGGATGTCTCTCTATCAATCGCTTGAGTTCTTGGTGTTGGTCGCGTGAGTGGGTCAAGGCCAGCGTGGCGGCGCGGACCGCTTGAGTCGTGTCGGGATCTTTCAGCAGCAGGCGGATCGAGATATGTAGCTTTGCAACGATGTCCGGATCTTCGTAAAAAAGCACATCCAGGCATTGGCCGCGCGTGCCTCGTCCCCAGTCCGCCGGATCGATCGCTCGGAGCATATGTGCGATTTCCTCTGGCGACCATCGAAAGGATGGAACGATTGCATTTTGAATCGGCTGGGGAATCCAGTTGTTCGGAGTATAGAAGATGTCCGGGTGATCTCCTGCATGCGAGAGCAGAACTATAGCCCTGACGAGAGCAGAGGACTTGAGATCCAGAATGAGCCGGCGCAGGATGAGGAGATACTTCACATCGCACCTGCCTAGCGCCCAGGCGTCATATACGGAATCAGTTTGCAATGGCCCTGCGGAAAGCAGATTCAGCGTGAGGGCTCCGAAGCCGCTAGCGGCATACTTTGCCAGCGCCGCCTTGAATTCGCGCCGAAGACTTACCGCGCCCAGGACATTGTCGCGGAAAACCGGAACGCTTCCAGTGCTTTGCTTTGGGTGATCGCGAAGATATCCCGTTAGGTCCACCCATCTGAGTAAGCCGTCCGCGGGATCGAAGACCAGGCCGAAGACGGGAACCGTTGAGCGTCGCCAGTTATCTGCGTGATCATCTACCGGAATGAAGTAATCACCTTTGGTAGTCCTGTAGGACGCTCCGGATTTGATTTGGAGAGCAGCGCAGAGGTACGTGACGACACCCGCTTCACCGAGATCGACGTAGCCGTCCTTCCCAAAATCATTCTGCTGCGAGACTTCCTGAAAAACGCACCGGTTACTCTCGAAGAATGCCTGCGCGGCATTCACGCCCTGCCGACCGGTGATGCGCTCGTCAGATAATTTCACACTCGGGTTTGGGAACGTTGAGGCTCACATCGACAGAGCCGCAACTCCCATCGAGTTTAACAATCGGCAGGGCACTCTGCTGGTGTGAATGTCTGCTCATGGCAGCAGCTATGGCGGAAATCACCGAAGTCCGCAGCAAACTGAAAGGCCGCCTGATCCCCTACAAGGACACCCCGGAAGAACTGCCGAACCCCCTCATGGCAGGTTACCTTCAAGCGAAGTGCAGACTGAAAGAGCAAGCGGCCTAATCGCTCTGGCCCAAGAGCACACGAACGAATTGGGGCTTGATGATTCCCGCAGAGCCTTCACGGACAGTATGTTCCGTCCATTTTGAACCTGGCCCAATCGAATCCTATGCTCGGTAGGGTTGCGATCCATGGCTACCCTGAACTCGGTCATCGGCCCTGGATTTGAAGGACTGACGTCATCCTCGCAGAGTTGGGCCACCGCGATGGCAACGGCCTCATACAGGACTCTCCGGATCGAAATCGATGCTGTTGAGCACGCCGCCAGAATCCGTAAAACGGACGCGGCACCGGGAACCTGCCATGGTTCGATGACGAACTGTCATTCGCTCAGCACGGAAGCTCACGTCGTACCACATTATGCGGCAGCGCTGCGGCACTTGCTGGCAGTGTCGTATCATACGCATGATGCGGAACTACATCCTAATGTCCAGCAAAGATTTACCGATCATAAGGGTAGCCGGTCTGGAGCAAGGCGGCGTCCTTTGATTGGACAACACCTGGAACTAACGAATGCCGATGATGTCTCGCGCGCGAACCTTCCGCAGTTGAAGGAAAATCGCTTCTGGAGCACAGGCGGCGCGGTCGAGCTGAGACTTCATCGGATTCACGCGTATCCAGCAAAGTTCCCCGCGTTCATCCCGACGAAGGCCCTTGAGTTCGCGGAAACAGAGGGTTTAAGAGTACGTCGCGTGGCCGACATCTTCTGTGGATGTGGCACGGTCGCCTTCGAGGCAAGAAGGGTGGACATCAACTTCTGGGGCTGCGACATCAACCCGGTCGCAACCTTGATTGCCCGGACAAAAAGTGGTTCCTTCGATGCCAAACTTCTGATGCAGTACTATGCTGGTATTGCCGCTCGGAAAGAAAGAGCGAGCGCCAAGATCAATCTTGCCGCAGCGGCCACCGAACGGCTTGATTATTGGTATTCTGCTGACCAATTCCGCAGACTCGCACGGCTCCTGAACGCAATCAATCAGACGGTCCCGGCGCGCAGTCGTTACCGGTCCTTCTTCCACTGTGCTTTTTCGAACATCCTGAAGGCCACATCCAGATGGCTTACCAAGTCGATAAAGCCTCAAGTCGACCCCCGAAAAAAGCCAGCGGACCCGTGGGATACATTTGCAAAGCAATTCGAGATGATGAAGAGCGCGTTCGAGCAATCAGCGGTCGAATCGTCGAACGGAGCTCAAATACTAACCGCAAATTTCCTGACGTTAGACAATGCGCCGCGCGATATCGACCTGCTGATCACAAGCCCGCCCTACGTCACCTCATATGAGTATGCGGATCTGCATCAGCTATCGTCTCTGTGGCTCGGATACGCGTCGGATTACCGCGATCTGCGTAACGGATCCATCGGAAGCACACAGCATGAGATTGAGTTCAATCGCGAAATCAAGCGCTTGAACACTATAGGAAACCAAGTTGTGTTTGGACTCTTCGATCGTGACCGCTCAATCGCGCGTTCCACGGCAAAATACTTCCTGGACATGCAGGCAGTGTCGCGGCGGTGTCATGATCTGCTGCGCCGCAAAAGCCTGGCACTGTTCGTCATCGGCAACACCGAGTATAAAGGCGTCCGTATCGACAATGCCGCTCACTTGGCGGAGTCTCTCCTTCGAGGAGGCTTTTCGAGCGTCCGTGTCGCCAAGAGAAAGATGTCGGGCAAGATTCTTACGCCCTACCGCGATTCTATCGGGCAGTTTTCCCGCCGCAACGATGGTCGACATGTTTATGGTGAAGAGTTCATCCTTATCGCCGCCAAATGAAAGACACCTTGTATTTCAAGCCGCACGCGCGGTTGCTCACGATGCTGGGCGACCAGCTCATCAAGAACGAGCGGATTGCGCTCGTTGAAATCATCAAAAATTCTTACGATGCCGACGCTTCCTGGGTGAAGGTCACGTTCGAGGGATTTGGCAGTAATTTCAAGGTTAAGCCCCCGTCGAAGATCATCATCGAAGATGACGGCACTGGCATGACCAAAACGGTACTTGAGCAGCACTGGATCAGTCCTGCTACGCCCATCAAGAAACTAGCGAAAGCAACGAAGGACTCCACGTCAAAGGGTCGGAAGATTCAAGGGGAAAAGGGGATAGGTCGGTTCGCGCTGCTGAAGCTTGGTAAGACGATTTCGATTGTCACGCGGCCGGCAAATAGTCAGGAAGAATATAGGCTTGCACTCGATCTCTCTCATTATGATGACGATTTTCTCAGCGTGGATGGGAAGAGCAAGACTCTCTTCCTCGAAGATATAAACCTATCCCTTTCCGTTGGAAAACCGACCGATATCAAGGCGGAGAGGATCGCCTTGGGTGCGCGCGAGGAAGTGCGCAATGCGCATGGAACGCGGATTGAAGTCACGAATCTGCGCGGTTCCTGGACGGAGCACAGAGTCGAAGAAGTTTACGAGGACCTGATCCGGCTGCAATCGATATTCGACGACATCAGTAAGGCAGCATCGGACGAGGAAGCCCCGGACTTTGAAGTCCTCATATACAAGGACGCTGATTTTCAAAACTTTTCCCGCGGCTACGTCAAGCAGCTGCATACGCTCATAGACCAGAGCGCTGTGTTGCGAATCACGGACGGAGCCTATGATGAGAGCAAGAAAACGTTCAAGTTCCAGTTGAACGGAAAAGCCGCAACTCTGACGCTCAATGATCCGGACATAACGGGCTTGGCATTGTTTCGTGAGGCATTTGGCGAGGAAGGCGAAACGCTGCGGGAGCGTGGTACGAAGTGCGGGCCTTTCACCTTCGGGTTCTACGTATTCGATTTCAGCAAGGACGCCAAAGGAAAACACCAGCTTGATGGCGATGAGAAGAAACTGCTGAAGGACCACAGGATTTACCTGTATCGAGACAACATCCGCGTCTATCCGTATGGAGACCCGGAAGACGACTGGCTGCAGACAGATACCTACCGAGGCACAAAGGCCGCCGGCTTGTTTTTAAGCAACGATCAGGTCGTTGGCTTCGTGAACATCACCCAGAAGCACAATCCCCGGCTCCAGGACAAAACCAATCGCGAAGGATTGATTGAGATGGGAGACGCGACAAGCGACTTCCGGCATCTGCTTCAGATCTTTCTCGCGTGGGTGCGGAAAAAGCCGTACGAGCAGTACCGTGTCAAGCTGAAGCAGAACAAGGATATCGAGATTGTCAGGAAGGAGCAGGTCAGGGCGGGTCTCGATGCCCTTGAGCTTAGGCTGGCTAATAACAAACCGGCACAGGCGGCGGTCCAGGAAGTCGCGAAGCTTTATCAGGCAGAGCGTAGCTACCTGATTCAGCGGGCGGAAACCACGGAAAACCTCGCTGGCGTGGGCCTTTCAGTTGAAACGGCATCGCATGACATCATGGCGGTCATGAGGCGTGGCCTCGTCGCTCTCGACAGTCTGATTTCGGAGACGCAGAAGGCAGGGGCTCTATCGAAGGATTTCGTTAATCGCGAGCTCATGTCCCTGCGCGGCATGCTTTCCTTCGTAGAAGCACAACTGAAGGACATCCAGCTGTTGTTCAAATCCACGAAACAGCGGCGCAAAGATATTCGCGTCAAGGAAGTACTCCAGAAGGTCGAGAAGCTTTTCGATCGGTCGCTTAAGAAGGAAAAAATTGCGTTCAATATCGTCGAGCGAGGTTCGCCGCTGGTGGCGAAGACGACTGATGCTGTTCTGCTCCAGCTTTTCCTTAATCTCTTCGACAACGCCGTGTATTGGCTGCACTCAAAACAAGGCGGAAAGCAGCGAGTAGAAGTATTGCTGGATGGCGAGGAGAACGTCCTCATTTTCTCGGACAACGGACCCGGCATCAAGGCCGATGATGCGGCCTATATTTTTGAGCCTTTCTATTCGGGTAGAGGTGAAGAAGGAAGAGGGCTTGGCCTCTACATAGCCAAGCAACTTCTCGAAAGGCACGACTACAGTATCGATCTAGCCGACACCAAGCGGCACCGCCTGCTGAGCGGTGCAAACTTTGTCGTTTCGTTTGTGAAGGCGGAGGAATAGATGCCGGAACCGTCCTTGTTCCACGGGATCGCAGTTCTTATCGATGACGAGATTGACGATCCCGGAGCGGGAATTCGACAGATCCAGACACAAATTGAGGCGGCGGGCTGCCATGTCGTGCCGATGTCCAAGCTTCCGGAGTCAGGGAGCATAGCAAGCCTCCGCGAAGTGGCTTTCTTCGTCCTGGATTGGAATCTCTATGGTCGCTCGCTTCGCGGGGCCGAAGGTGAGTCGCCTGTGGCGGCGCCTACCGGTCTCAAAAGGCAGAATGCGGCCAAAGCAATCGAATTCCTGAAAAAGCTGAAAGAGGTTTGTGTAGCTCCGGTGTTCATCTTCACCAACGAAGAGGTTAGTGAGGTCGAGGATCTCCTCAAGAATCATGCCGACCTTTATGGTGAAGATGATCCATCCCACATCCTCGTGAAGAGCAAAGGTGATGTCATGCAAGCGGGTGTTTTTGACGTGTTGTCGACGTGGATGAAAAAGGCTCCATCCGTCTACGTACTCAAGAAGTGGGAACGCGCCTATGCCTCTGCCAAGAACGAGTTGTTCCTCGATTTCTATGCGAAGAGCGTTCAATGGCCGCTGGTGTTGTGGAAAACATATCAGGACGACAACCTTTCCGCTTCCGCAGAGTTGGGCAGCGTCATCGGGCGTAACCTCTTGTCGCGGATGACTCCGTTTGACTTCGATCTTGGACCTTTCGACGGCGCACTTCAGGCTCTGGAGGCGGATGAAGGGAAGAGCCGGGCGGCCGTCCTGAAGGTACTGGAAGGCGAGCGCTTCCTTCCAAAGAACCGGTTGCATGGAGATTCGGTTGCGCCTGGAGACGTCTTCAAGAGAGGTGGTAACTTCTACGTTAATATTCGGCCGGACTGTGATTGCATAGCTCGAGACGGGATAACGCAGGTGAAGGTGTACCTGCTCAAAGGGTCCAAGATCACAAACGCCAAAGTTCTGGAGCGCGCCAACAGCAAATACGGCACAATCTCTGAATCCGATACTGAATCCGTTGTTTTTGGAATGACTGGAGGGACCACAGTATCTTTTCAGTTTGGGACCCTGATAATCGAGGAGTCGGGTGGCTGGATGGTGGACCGAATCGGGAGACTTCTTCCGCCCTACCTCACTCGCCTCCAGCAGCGATATTCCGCATATTTGCAGCGGCCTGGCCTGTCACGGATTCCGAAAGCTGCATTGCCGGCCGCAGTGCCAGTAAAAGCTACTCCCGCTCCTCAGGCCGTGCCGGTTCGGGCACCTGCAAAGACCGCTGGCCGCAAGACCTCTTCACGTAAAACCGCAAAGAAGCCTGCAACTCGTGAGGTGTCCAAGGGCAAACCGCCAACCCAGTAGGGCCTGACTGCCCGCTCCAAGCGCTGATTTCAGTTCTGGGAACGTCCCGACGCCGCTCACGGCACCACTTGGCTGGTTTGTCGGCATCGCGTACTGTGGATCGGACCCCTTTCGATGCAGAATGATGTTTACGCCCCGGGCCTATAAAGACGCTGCCTGCACTGCTTCCGGACCGGTATGATCCATTCCCAATAGCGGCTGAGCCATTTACCGGTCAGGCCGAATGCGTCCTCACCTGACATCTACGATGGTGTCATGCCTACCTTCAGGTGCGATTTCGACGTTTGAACGAGGACCGATTCTTGGGTTTGTCATTATCTGGACCGGCGCGATAGCGAAGGAGCGCTCTTTCGCCACCGCCCACCCGTTACTGGCGATACAACCGCCTCAAGATGGAATCATTGCTGGCGGAGGGCCGCATCGTCCAGACGGGACCCGGCAAGGTTCCTCGGTACAAGCGGTATCTGGACGAGATGCCGGGCACCGCAGTCGGCGATATTTGGACCGACGTAAAACCGATCAATTCGCAGGCGCAAGAGCGGCTTGGCTATCCCACGCAGAAGCCGCTAGCATTGCTGGAGCGTGTTATCGCTGCATCCAGCAACGAAGGCGATACGGTCCTAGATCCATTCTGCGGGTGCGGGACCACGATACACGCCGCGCAAAAACTTAGGCGCGAATGGATCGGCATAGACATCACCCATCTGGCAATCTCCCTGATCGAAAAGCGCCTGAATGATGCCTTTCCGGGCATCAAATACGAGGTCCATGGCACTCCGAAGGACATCGACGGCGCGCGCACTCTCGCACTCCGCGACAAATACCAATTTCAATGGTGGGCTGTCTCGCTGGTCAACGCCGTTCCGTTTGGCGGAAAGAAAAAGGGCGCAGACTCGGGTATTGACGGGCTGATCTATTTCAAGCCGGACGGCAAGACCACAGAGAAGGCCATCGTTTCGGTTAAAGGTGGCGACAACATCAATGTCGCCATGATCCGTGATTTAGGGCACGTCGTAGAACGCGAGAAGGCCCGTATCGGCGTGTTCGTTACGTTAGCCGAACCGACCGGACCAATGAAAACGGAAGCCGTCAAGGCGGGATTCTACGAGGCGATCTACGGCAAGTATCCGAAGCTCCAGATCCTAACGATTGCCGATCTGTTCTCCGGGAAGCAGCCGAACATCCCACTGGTGGACCCGACATCATTCAGGAAAGCGGCAAAGGAAAGTGCTGGCGATCAGGGCGCGCTGGCGTTTTAGGTTATCAAAGCCACCTTAAGAACACTACCCGTAGTCCCGCTGTCACCTCAAGCGATTCTGAAGCCAGCACAGCATTCTAGCCAGCAGGCCAAGGCTTGCCGGGATCTCTATTTCCACTGTGCCTAAAAGTTTGGCATTGCGGATCTGGTCTATCCGATCAAAGACGTCCTCTTCGGAGGTCGCCGGGATGGTGAGGTTCCACCACGCGCTGTTGTGATAATATTCCAACAAATACTTTCTATATTCTGGCTTCATCTAGACTCCAGAAAGGAAGGTTCGCGCTATGAAGTACACGATGTATAAGGACAACGCAGGTCATTGGCGCTGGCGGCTTACGGCAGCCAACAACAGAACGATCGCCGATTCGGGGGAGTCCTACCACAACAAGACCGATTGCTTGGCCGCGATAGGTCTGGTGAAGTCTTCCTCTAATGCCCCAGTCCACGAGCCTACGGGAATCTAAGGAATACAGCGAGACGAGCGAAAACCATACCTGCATGGTACAATGCTTTCCAGCAGGATCGCCGCGTTAAAGAGTACTTGGGGCTGCCCCAGCGGCCCCTTTCTGTCCCAATACTACCACGCCAGTTGACGGGCAGCCGGATCACTCGCTGTTCTCGGAGGGAGGCGCGGCCCCCAAGGGATTTTTTGCTCAACGCAACTTTCAGACACTACCCAACCAAGACTTAAACGCCGCCCCCGGACGAAGTGTGCCGGGTCTCAGACTACAACTCCTCTTTCGGGATCCGAACAACCGCCGAATCGAAAACAACGAGTTTTTCCTTGAAGTTTTCGCGCCATCGTTCAATCGTCTCAGGCAGTTTGGTTCGATACCCTACCTCAGTCGTGAAGTACCGAACCACATCTGCATCGATGTAGGCCGCCCACAGTTGCCCCCGCGGACCCTTCATTATGATTCCTTCGATGGTCGTGTATAAGCCCCGTACTCCACCCCCAATCACCTCTGCCGAGAATGCATCAGCATTCTCGATTGGTCTTATGCTTTGGAAACTGTCTGTCATGGGTTCATAGTATTGACCTGTAATGCTGTACAGGCGCTCCAGGTCAAACTCGTCCAGAACGCCGGTGTCAAAAAGACGCTCTTCTCGATGGACGAACGTGTTGTCAAATGTTACTCCCACACCGTGCCAATCGAGACAGGAACTGGTTTCCTCTACATGAACCTCACGCCTGCCGTTCTGTACTACATTCCTTCGAAACCGAAGCTCACCTTCCGTACCGCCCGATGAACTTGGCAGCGTTGCGTATGCAATATCCTTCGAGATGATACGCGCAAACCCGGAAGCTTCTCCGCTATGGGAGCCGTTGAAAACAGTGATGTCGAAGAGGAATCCAGTCGAACCGACTTCGCGAATCACGAGTCCTCCTCCACTCACGCTTACGGCACTCGGCACCCCCCACCGGCCCCACCATAGCGGAGCGGTGCGCCTCTCGTAATGGCCGAGATCGTTCGAATCGGACATCGCGGTGTTTAGGGCGGCTTCTAGCCGTCCCTGAAGGAGTCCCCGAACCTCGGCACGGTTCGAGTCGTCCGGATGGAGGGAGTACGTCACCACTCTGCGCCCTCTTAGGTCAAATGGCAATTTCTCTGGCGATCCAAATGCGGTGTTCTGAATCAGCAGTATCCGATCCCAGCCTAGGACCGATATTGCATACCCGAGTTCCACAGACACATTGGGATTCGGCGTTGGCCGGTGCTTTGCACGCGGATTGATGATCGTAACGTCGGCAGCGAACACGTCCGCACGGGCGATCTTCGCAAAGATTGCGCATTCCGATGATGTCGATCAGCCATTCCGATCTGATGCCGATCAGAACG
>JBBDYD010000002.1:0-10050 GCA_040901865.1 Bacteroidota bacterium
CTACTTTCTCTTCGTAAGAGAAAGTAGCAAAGAGAACTTTCTTCCGAAATTTAACCCACTCCTCAAAAAACCAGTACCATTCTCGAGTCAACAAACTGGTTGTTAATTCGACGGAATCGAGGAGCCAACAATCGGGGATCCTCTTGTTCCTCCCCGCATAGCCGAAATTTCGGGGGCTAGGGGCAGATGTTAGGCAGACTCCTACAAGTCCGGCAGACATTCGCTGATTCCACATCCTTGTTTAACACCCCCCTTCTCTTTCCAAGAGAAGGGGCTGGCTTGCCCGCCAGTTTTGTGGTGGGGGGATGAGTTCCTCGGAAGAAGGCAGGGATGGGGTATCCAAACGCATTACAATTGCCCAGCGCCTAATCCGCCACCGCACACCTGCCTACGTGCCGACCTTTCCGTTTTTCTGAAAAGTATCAGAAATAACTTCGGCAGGCAGGCGCCCAAAATTTCGGGGGGGCGTAGGGCACTCATAAAGCGCACTACAGTAACTTCCATGGAGATGGTTGCTTCATGCAGTCCGAAATCAACATTCCGCAATCCGAAATCAAGGGTATTCATACACGCTCTCACAATCCGTCCCGCCAAACAGAGGCGGGATCTCCGCTTCGCTCCGACAATCCGAAATTCGCTGGCATGACCCTTTCTTGAATGTCCCTCCATAATGTGCTACATTACTCCAATGCGAGTAGGTGTATTCATATTGATTTTATGCATGTTTGGCTTGATTGCTCAAGCCCAGAACAGCAAGGAGAACGCCGACTTTAAGCTTGCAGTGAGCCTCTATAACGACAAGCTCTACGACCTCGCTCTCGAGCAGTTCCGTCAATTCGTTTCTGCCTACCCGAACACCGAACAGGGCATTGAAGCCAGGTTTTATCTCGGACTGACACAGTCCATGATGAACAGACACGAAGAAGCCCGGTTTTCTTTCCAGAATTTTGCTCTCACATTTCCAGATCATCCGAAAGCACCGGACGCCTGGTGGAGTTCCGCCGAAGCCTACGTCAAATTGGGCAATCCCGGCGAAGCGGCGCTCGCGTTCGAACGTGTCAAGACCTTCCATCCGAGAAGCCGGCTGGCTCCAGCCGCGCTCCTCAAGGCAAGCGAGTACTTCGGGCTTTCAGGGAACAGGGACAACGCGCGAAAAGCCCTACGGACCCTGACGCAGGAGTATGCTTCATCGGAGGTTATCCAGGAGGGGCGGATGCGGCTTGCTCAAATGTACTTTGACGACGGTCAGTATGAGATGGCCGCTGCGGAGGCCAGGAAGACAGTAGACGCCGCCCCAAATACTACACACGGATCGTTTGCGATGCAATTGCAGGCACGGTCTCTTGCCGCGATGGGAAAAACAGAAGAAGCAAAGAAGATTCTTGCCGATCTTATCACCAGACTACGCGGCAGCGAAATGGCGTTTGAGCCGATTCTTGAATTGGGAAGACTTCAAAAAGAAAGCGGCAAACCCGAAGAGGCCATAAAAACCTGGAGTACCCTTTTCGATCCGCAAAACAAGGTGCCTGCACCCCTGCGCCAATCAGCTCATCTTGAAACCGGAGACGCCCTCGTTCTTCGGGGGAGGTTTGGCGAGAGTATGCAACAGTACGAACTGGCGGTGAAAGCCGGTGGTTCCCGCACGAGCGAAGCGCTCCACAAAGTTGCCCTTTCAGCCGAGCGGGCCGGGAATACGGCAAAAGCAGGCGAGTATTTCTTGAAGGCTGTGGATGCTGATTCCGGACATTTCTCCTCCAGGGCGATTATCCTGGGCGGGTTTCGCGGTGCCGTGTATCTCGGCCACCATCAGCAGGCAGTCAGATTATCGCAACGGTTTCGTGAGCGATTCCCGTCGGACGAACTTGTTCCTCGTCTTCTCCTGACCACGGCCGCAATCCTCGCAAGAGATTTAGATGATACCAGGCAGGCAATGAATCTGTACGAGAGGATTTTGACGGACTTCCCCGGCGATCAAACGGAGGATGACGCCGTGCTCGGATATGCACATGCGCTCAGAATATCCGGCTCGGGGAGTGAAGCACTCACAATGCTGGAAAGCCTTCGGAAGCGTTTTCCGGCCAGCGGCTTGAGGGCGGCGGCTGATGAGGAATCCTTTGCCATCACGACATTCGAATTGAAGGACAAGGATGGCGGCCTCGAGAATATTGCTCTCCTGACGGGCGATGTCATTGCGGGGAAGCCGAAGGCGGAGCTCGCGTTTCGTTTGGCGGAGATCTACTACAACGATCTGAAAGACTATAAAAGCGCCTCCGACCAGTATCTTGCCGCAATTCGATCCGGACTCACT
Source organism: Bacteroidota bacterium (assembly GCA_040901865.1). Classification (GTDB taxonomy): domain Bacteria; phylum Bacteroidota; class Ignavibacteria; order UBA10030; family UBA10030; genus JBBDYD01. The sequence continues at coordinate 2,309 of JBBDYD010000002.1, forward strand.
GGTGAGAAAAGGACTACGGCCTGGTTTCGGCACGGCCGATCGCTGGAGTTTGCTGCACGATCGGGCGCAACGACAGAAAACACGTCCCGCGCCGTTGCAGCATACGATTCCGTTCTCAAAAACTCGGATCCCGTTCTTGCGGGCGAAGCATTTGCGGCAAAGATCCGGCTACGCATTCGGTCCGCCACATCAGTTTCCGACCTGAGACGGTTAAGCGATGATATCCGGCGTCATTCCCCGCAAGGTATTCCTTCTCATGAACTTCTCCTGGCGTTGGGTGAGGCTTACCAAAGAGTCCGGAGTTTCAGCGACGCACGAACTGTGTTTGAAGAGATTCTTAGAACACGGCCGAACATGGAAACCGGCGGTCATGCGATGTTCCGGCTGGCGATAACCCGGTTCGAAATGGGCGAGAGAGACTCTGCGGCGACGCTCCTGGCCTCCTATGTCGAAAAATACCCCTTGCACCATCACACGGCAATCGCAATCCTGAGACTGGCAGCGTTCGAAGCCGAAAAGGGTCGCGTTGATCGGGTGCTGGAACTCTGCAGGTTGCTCGAGCAACAATTTTGGTATACCGAAGCCGCGAAGAACATCAATCAACTGCGGGCCGATGCGTACTATGCGGCAGGTGATGCTGTAAATGCGAGGCGGTATTACCAGCAGATGTATTCGCAACGCGAGGGAGACCTTCTCGCTCCGACTGAGATTCCACTCGACCTTGTTCTCAAGCTCGCTGATTGTGCAAGGCGTACGGCGAGTCCTGCTGAGTCAAAGAAATTTTATGCCCAGGCGCTCGCCCGCGATACCTCGGCTTCAGTGCAGGCACAGATCCTTTTCGCACTCGCCGGAATAGCTCGTGAGGAAAACAACATCGAAGCGGCCGCCCGCTACCTCCAGGAGGCGAGCAAACTCGGTTCCTCAAATCCCGGTCAGCAATTCCAGGCCTCTCTTGAGTCAGCGAACCTGTTGTTTGAAGGTGAGGATTTCCCCGCTGCTGTGAGCCGCTATGGAGAACTCCTGTCCAGGGCCCCCAACGACACCGTCCGGCGGTTTATCGAAGCAAGAATCGCCGTGTGCTATTTTCGTCTCGACAATGGCGCCGAAGCGGAAAAGCGCGTCGGCGCATTTGTGAAGGCATTTCCGAATGCAAGGGTCGAAGCGGCGGAGTTTGAATATGAGCGGGGGCGGTTGCATTTGCGGAAAGAAGAGATCGATCTGGCCATTCGCAGGTTCGAAAACGCGCGGCAGCGATATCCTCAGGCTCCTGTAATCCCTGAAACCGTCTATTGGCTTGCCCGGACTCTCGAAATCAACAACCAACCACAGCGTGCGGTTCAATTGTATGATTCCCTGCTTGTTGTGTTTCCCAGGCACCCCCTTGTTCCCCGGATACTTTTGAGCCTTGGCAACGTGTACTACAATATGGAGCAATGGGACGCGGCTGCGAAGCAGTACAAAGTGATCGTCGATGGGAATCAGGGAACACCTGATATTGTTCAATATGCCCTGAGTAATCTCATTATGGCGTATAAAGAAATCGGATTATTCGACGCGGCGCTGCAATTGACACGCCAGTACATCGACAAGTATCCGAACGATCCTGATCTGGTCCTCAAGCACATTGACATTGGCGTTCTGTATCAAAAACTGGGTTACTATGATCAGTCGATTCTCCATCTGCAGAATATGCTTGGGAGTGCGGATCAGGAACTGGAGGGAGAACTGAGATACTATCTCGGAGAGGCGTATTTTTATAAAGGAGAGTACCAGCAGGCTATTCTGGAGTTTCTGAAAGTCCCCTATCTGATTTCACAGCGGACAAAAATTGACTGGGTTGCGACCTCATACTATATGGCCGGTCAGTCCTATGAAAAAATGTCGAAGTTCGATCAGGCAATTACGATGTACAAACAAATCATCGAACGTGCAGGCATCGATCCGACGTTCAAATCTGCCGCTCAGAAGGAAATTGATCGTGTAACGATGTTGGTGAAGGTAAACAGCCAGTAGGTTTGTTGAATATGGGATTCATTTTCGAATCAGAAATCATCGCAATCATGACCACCGTCCGCGGCCGCACGATTGGGGAAGAAGACGGTGTCAAGATGAAGGACATCCTTGCGGCAGAGATCCATCCGGCGATCAAGGCTTATTTTAAGGCCGAAGTGGAGAAGCTGCTTCTGCAGGAGCGAGCGAAGGAGGTGCGGTCCGGACGGTTTCCATACGGACAACCCGAAGTCATGGGACTTCAGCGGCAAATCGATCTCCTGCTCGTTCATCAGTATGAATTCGACAGAGAGGAATTCGAATCGATCCTTGACGAATCTGTGCACTTTCAGTTCAACTTCCTCTGCCGGCCACGATGGACTCTCCAGGAACTTCTTTTTGAAAGCCGCCGGTCGGCGAGTGTCGGTGAGATCCTGCGAAAACTCAGGTACTGTATCGAGTACCGGTACCTTGGAGAAGTCTTCAAGCGGTATGTTACAGACCGTGGGTTGGTCGAAGTTGGATATGAAGAATTCCGCTCTCTCATCGAAAAAATCGATTCGGAAGTTGTTGCAAGGCACTCCACTGATGAACTGGCACAGGTGTTGAAGCCGTTGGTGGACTTCATCGAACTTGGAATTCCTGAAACCCGGGTGAGCGAAACGGGGCCGGTTCTTCCGATCAACGCGGGCATTGTCTTTTTTGAAGACAAGAAAATGGACGAAATTCGGGTTGTCCTTGAGAAAGCGCGCGACAAGAACAATGTCGCAGAAGTAAGTCTTGCCGACCTGGCCCATTTGATTCGGGAAGCGAGGGGAGAAGCTCCGCCGGAAGCCGGAAAGAACGTGGATGTCCCATCGGCCCCCGCGAGTGAAAAAGTCATCCTTGACGAAGGGCGGGAGCAAAAGGTTCTTGAAATGGATATGGCTGTCGAGGTTCCACACAATGGCGAAGGAATAACAAATGAGATTGCTGATGTCTATTCGCTCTTCAATCTGAAAGAACAGAAACTCTTTGTGAGGAAGCTTTTCAAGAAAGACGAAGTGGAGTTTCGCAATGCCCTTGACCGTCTCAACGGGACCGCAACATGGAAACAGGCTTCCCTCGTCCTGGATGAAGTGTTCTCTTCCCAGAATGTCGATCCGTTTTCCAAAGAGGCCGTTCTCTTTACGGATAAAATCTCTGCCCGTTATACTTCCCCCGAGCGGCAGGGGATGTAACGTTCTTCATGTTTCCCACCTTTAACCCCCAACAACATGCAATTCATCGATGAAGTTACGATTCATGTAAAAGCAGGAGACGGCGGCAAGGGCTGCGTAAGCTTCCGAAGGGAAAAATATGTGCCCAAAGGCGGCCCGGATGGCGGGAATGGAGGCAACGGTGGAGGAGTGCTGATCCGCGCAGATCAACAATTGAACACTCTTCTGGACTTGAAGTATCGGACTAAATATGCCGCGCAACGCGGGGAACATGGGCGGGGGAAGAATCAGAATGGAAAATGGGGGGAGGATGTTGTGTTGCGAGTCCCTTGCGGAACGGTGGTCCGAAATGTAGAAACGGGAGCGATCCTCGTGGATCTCGTTCACCATGGTCAGGAAGTTGTCGTTGTCAGAGGAGGAAAGGGAGGCAAGGGGAATTCGGAGTTTGCGACATCGACCAATCAGGCACCGCGCTACGCTGAACAAGGAACGTCGGGAGAAGAAAAGACGATTCATCTTGAACTAAAACTTCTGGCAGATGTTGGCCTGGTGGGATTTCCCAATGCAGGCAAATCAACGCTGATCTCTGTGATCTCCGAGGCAAAACCCAAGATAGCGGATTATCCTTTCACAACGCTTGTGCCCAACCTGGGAATTGTCAGGGTGGCGGAAGGGAAGAGCCTGGTCGTGGCGGACATTCCGGGACTTATCGAGGGGGCACACACAGGGAAAGGACTCGGAATCCAGTTCCTCAAGCACATCGAGCGGACAAAGATTATTGTTTTCCTTATCGAAGCCGTGCGAGAGGATCTAAAAAAGGACTATGCGGTTCTCTTGAATGAGCTCAAAGCATTTGATCCGACTCTCGGCAAGAAGCCAAAAATTGTCGCTTTGACGAAAACCGATCTGCTGGAAAAGCAGGCAGTGGAACGCCTCCAGCAAGTTTCCTTTGGGAGGGGCGTGCCGACCTTTGTTATCTCGGCAGTAACCAACAAGGGCATTACGAGCCTTGTGAAGGAAATGTGGAAGCTCGCTCAAAAACCGAAATGACATGAGGCTTCATCAATCATTCCTGACGCCCGGACATGTTGCAAAGATTCTTGGCTCCCTCGTTGTTCTTCTGGCAATCGCTTCCGTCTTCTCTCTCTCACTGGGTCCGAGCGGGATAGGATTGACTGACCTTGGAGCCTTGTTTGGGGAACATCGTGACCCGGCAATTGCTCTGATCATCTGGGAACTTCGACTGCCCCGGTTGGTTCTGGCGATCATCGTTGGCGCAGGTCTTTCGGTTGCCGGCGCTGTTCTTCAATCGCTCCTGAGAAATCCGCTGGCTGAGCCCTATATCCTGGGAATTTCAAGTGGTGGGACGGTTGGCGCGTTTGCTGCCATCACGCTTGGAATTGCTTTTGCCTCCCTCACAGTTCCTCTGCTTTCCTTCGTCGGATCGGGGCTCGTGATGCTGTTGGTATATTCACTTGGACATAGGAGGGGAGTTTTGGATCCACACGCACTCCTGCTTTCGGGGGTCATGGTGGGCGCATTCTTTAATGCGATCATTCTTGTCATGGTTTCGGTGTTTAATCAGGAAATGAGAAGTGCCTATCTCTGGCTTCTGGGGAATCTGAGCGGGGCTGAGTTCTCAACGCTCGGTGTTGCTGGCCCCGTCATCATTCTCGCGTCCCTCACCCTCGTTGGATTTTCGCGATCCTTGAACCTCATTGCAACAGGTGACGAATCGGCCCTCCAGGCGGGTATCGATGTGGTTCGCGTTCGAAAACTGGGATACGTCATGGCATCACTGATAACGGGTCTGGCAGTGTCGGTCAGCGGAGTGATTGGATTCGTCGGGTTGCTCGTTCCGCACGTTTGCCGGCTTCTCTTCGGGACGGATAATCGGATCGTCATGCCTGCATCGATGCTCGTCGGCGCAATGTTCCTTGTATTCTGTGACATACTCTCGCGGACCGTCCTGGCGCCATCTGAAATCCCGGTGGGGGTAATCACGGCGGCTGTTGGCGCGCCCTTGTTTATCTATCTGTTGAAGCGGTAAGGAGTGAATTCGGCGGGCTTCGCGGCTTGAAGGAACCTCATATGCTCAACGAAGGTCGCGTAGGAATTTTCCCCTTGGAAGAATTGGGAGCGAAGACCGTGACTTGGGTGCTTGCGGGTTTCTTTCATAATCCACATTCCGTAATCTGAAAACTCCCAATCATCCGGGCCCGTCACCAACCCTGCAGCCACCGGGTTCATATGGATGTATCGAATCACTTCCATCGCATAGTCATCTGTATCAATGAGAAGGCCCTGAGCGCATCTCTCAAAGAGCATGCCCGTGTGGCCAGTGTATTTATTGACGGCTTGGACATAGGCATTGAAGAGCGTCTGTAAAAAAAGTGAGATCGCGCTGCCCATTGACCCTGCGGGTGTGGATGGAAGGAGAAACGATCCGCGCTTCCAATGAATGGGATGAATCGATGTTCTTAAGCGAACCGGCGGTGCAGAATAAAGTGCTCGATGTGCATGTAAAGAAACTCTGGATTGCCAGGGGGTCGTTTTGTGAACACTAACCCTTCAGGAATGTCATGCCAAGGGGGGGAAGAACAAGGGTGACAGAGTGGGATTTGCCGTGAAGAGGTACCGCCGAAGCTTCGATCTCTCCCAAATTCCCATGCCCCGTTCCGCCGTACTGACCCGCATCACTGTTTAAGATTTCCTTCCACATTCCCCCATTCGGCACTCCAACGGAGTAGTTGGGGCGGGGTACCGGAGTGAAGTTACAGACAACGAGGATCTTCTCTTTCCCGTCTTTCCCCTTCCGCAGAAAGCTGATAATACTGTGCTCCCAGTCGCTCATGTCGATCCATTCAAATCCCTCCTGCGAGAAATCAACTTCATACAAAGCCGGTTCCTGCCGATACATCTTGTTCAAATCCTTCATCCAATGATGGACCCCCGCGTGGTTGGCGATGGTCAGCACATTCCAATCGAGACTCCCATCGTGAGCCCATTCGGCCCATTGGCCAAAATCGCATCCCATGAACAGGAGTTTTTTCCCGGGGTGAGCGAACATATATCCCAGGAGTAATCGCAGATTGGCATATTTTTGCCATTCGTCACCCGGCATCTTGCCGTAGAGCGATCCCTTCCCATGCACGACCTCATCATGTGAAAGCGGCAAAACAAAATTCTCGTGAAAGGCATACCAAAGACTAAACGTCAGCTGGTTGTGATGATGCTTCCGAAACACCGGCTCTTTCTTGAAATACTCCAGCGTGTCGTGCATCCAGCCCATGTTCCATTTCAGGCCAAATCCGAGTCCTCCGAGATATGTCGGCCTCGAAACCATCGGCCAGGCCGTGGATTCTTCGGCAAAAGTCTGCACGTCCTGGAATTCAGCATAGACCGCTTCATTCAGGCGACGGAGGAACGCGATCGCCTCGAGATTTTCCTTCCCCCCAAACTGGTTCGGAACCCATTCTCCCGCCTTCCTTGAATAGTCGAGGTAGAGCATTGACGCCACCCCATCGACCCGCAAGCCGTCCACATGATACTTGTCAAGCCAGAACAAAGCGTTGCTGATGAGGAACTCCCGTACCTCGTTTCTTCCGTAGTTGAAAATGTAACTTGTCCAATCGGGGTGATAACCCTGCCTCTTGTCGGAATGCTCGTACAAATGAGTCCCATCGAACTTCACGAGTCCGTGCTCATCCGAGGGGAAATGCGACGGTACCCAATCCAGAATAACCCCGATTCCCTGTTGGTGCAGGTAATCAATGAGAAACATGAAATCCTGTGGTGTTCCGTACCGGCTCGAGGGCGCAAAATATCCGGTCGTTTGATACCCCCAGGATCCAAAAAAGGGATGTTCGGTGACCGGAAGGAATTCCACGTGGGTGTATCCCATTTCCTTTACATACGCTGCCAAGGCATAGGCCATTTCGCTGTACGAGAGCGACCGGTTGCCCTCTTCCGGAATGCGTCTCCAAGATCCCAGGTGCACTTCGTAGATCGAGATCGGCGCGTTCAGCGCGTTTGCCTTTGCGCGTCCTTCCATCCAATTCGAATCTCCCCACTGATATTCAAGCCCCCAGACAACAGACGCAGTTTTGGGAGGGATTTCCCACGCGAAGGCAAACGGATCTCCCTTTTCAAATGCCTTGCCGTGTGTCGGCGTGATAAGGTACTTGTAGGTGACACCGGGCCGTACATCCGGCACAAAAGCTTCCCAAATGCCGGATCCGTCCCACCGAACGTTCATCGGATGAGTATCCCTGTTCCATCCGTTGAAATCTCCAACCACGGCAACGCGTTTCGCGTTCGGTGCCCACACCGCAAAAACAACCCCCTCGACACCTTCCCGGGTCATCGGATGACATCCGAGCTTCTCATAGAGATTGAAATGATTCCCCTCTTTAAAAAGATGGGTGTCAAAGTCTGTGACAATCCCGGAGCGCTTTTTTTTCGAGTTGATTTTCTTTGTCATAACTGATATTCCCTTCGTCGGGAAGTATTATGGTACTCAATTTTCAACCGAAAAACTTGCCCAACCAATCC
>JBBDYD010000003.1:0-10013 GCA_040901865.1 Bacteroidota bacterium
TTTTCTTCAATTGCAGAACCGATCCATTGCCTTCGACAAGGATGAACAGCCGGTATTTCTTGCCGAAGGACCGTGGTCACTGAACGCTGCCCAGGATATGTTCCCGGACGTTGATTTTCATGTTATTTCGGAATTCAAGACCGCCGCCGGAGGCGATCACCCCGCCAGCGTCGCAGCGCGAAAGCGATAGGCTCAGTTCTTCACTGCGGTCTTCCCGGGCGTATATCGGATGACTTCCGCTTTTTCAATCGTCATCATCGCCCCGCAGCCCGCCGATGCTATCATCTCATCGATCACGGGAATCAAAGCCCTGATGTTCTCCTCAGTCTCCACGATCTCGATGACAATCGGCAGGTCTTCTGAAAGGCGGAGAATCTTGGCGGTGTGAACAATCCTGCTGTCAGCCCCGAATCCCACAATCCCCCGCAGCACCGTCGCCCCTGCAAACCCCATTTCTCGAGCTTTCAGAACAATAGCTTCATACAACGGTTTATGAGCGTGTTTGTCAAGCTCCCCGAGAAAGATCCTCAAGAGTTTGCCTTCGCCTGAGAGTTTCATGGCACGTTCCTCATAGTAGTTTTCCCATTGTCATCCCCGCAAAGGTCGCGGCAAGGCATCCCAATAACGATACGAAAATGTTGAGCGATGCCTGAATTACCTGTCCGTCTCTCAACAGCGCGGTAGTTTCATAACTGAACGTCGAGAATGTTGTGAACCCGCCCAGGATTCCTATGCCGATCAGGAGTCGAAAAGTCGGCTGGAAATCAAATCGGCCATCCTGAAACGCCATCAGGATCCCAATTAGAAAACATCCCGAGATATTGACCGCAAGAGTCCCATAGGGAAAATCTGCCGGCAGGTAGCGATACACCGCGCCTGACAGCCAGTAGCGAAGGGCCGCGCCCACACCACCTCCCAAAAACACGATAAGATAGGATTTCATAGGCCACTCACAAAATGGATTAGTGGATTTAACGACAAACGCCTTTGCCTACTTGATGTGGTTCAGTTTTTGTAAGAGCGTATTGACGTGAAAATCAATCTGCCTTGCCTGCTCTTCGGGAATGTCCCCAAACCCTTTGAGGCCCTTGGCCGTGCTGTCAACAAGAACCGTCCAGAGGTGGGCTGCTTTGGCTCCTATCATCCGGCTCTCGGAACGAGGAGATGATTCAAGGCTGAAGGTCTTTATCATTTGAGTGTTGGCTTCCCGCATTTCGGCAACGGCATTCAGAAGCTTCCTTCTCTGGACGTCATCGTATACTCTCAAGATCTTGATTCCTCCCTGTTCGTTATTTACGGAAAGAACCCTTTCCATTTCATCCAGGGCCCGTTCAACCGTTTGTGCGGTGACTGAAAGCCCCCGCCGGAAATTATCCGGAAGCTCCGTTTTCTCGCTCATATCCCTCCCAAAAACAGAAAACTCCTACATCGGTCTGCGACCTTAAGTAGGAGTCATTAATTCCGTCTCGGCAGAATGGTTTCAATTCAACGGCGAACTCCATCGCCTTCGGAAAGAATGTAGCAAAACATGGCGGAGGAATCAAGGATGGATCGCGAATGCCTCTAACCGCTGATGGGTATGATGGAATGATGTTTATGAGCGTTTTTCAAAAACCTCCCGCAATAATAGATGACCCACCAATAATTGTCAACGCTCTTGCTTTCTTCCTCTTGTCTCCTTAATTAACAGGTGAAATTTCTACACTGAAATTCATTGATCTCCAATTTTTGCAAACGTAACCCCAATGACCATCCTTTCCCTTTTCTGTTCACTGCTTATCTTTGTTGTATCGTTTGCCGCATCTCAAGTCCCTTCCACTTCCATCAATCCTTCGGACTGGGGGATTTCCAATGCCTCCGATATCCGGCTCGCTCAGTTTTCACTAGTTCAAACATCGAAGGGACCGCTTTTCAACGTTCAATCTGTTTATCCAACCGGTTTTTTCTCCGATACATCGCTTGCGCTTCTCGAAAATGGCTGCATGACTCTTGCCGACTTTGACGATCCGTTCATCAACCGGCTGGGTGGCTCGTATCATGGGTTTCAATCCGGATCAAGCACAGCTGCACTCGTCCACGACCTTAGCGGTACAACGGGTGCTCAAACGTTGCGCCTTGTCTATTCAAAGAAACCCGGTGAATACTGCGGCTTTTGGATGCATACGTTCAACTCTGCCGCTCCCGCAAATGAGCGGAACTACCTCGACGCCACACGGTTCCCATACTTGTTGGTCACACTCAAAGGAACGACGGGACGAGAACAACTTCTGCTCAAAGCCGCAGACGAAGTTTGGAATGCAAAGGAGGACGCACTCCCGGTTGGAGAAATCGGCAGCTTCTTGCCGAAGGGTCGGATTGACACTACATGGCAAACCGCAATTATTCCGATCAGCGCATTTCCGAAACAGCTCATTACTTCGCGCCTTGCGACCCTAGTGTTCGAGGTCACCGGATCCGATTCCGGTACCATTGAGTTTTCCTCTTTCTCCTTTTGTAGTGTGCCAATGCAACCGCAGCCTGCATCAATGTCTGAATCTGCCCGACAGCCTGAGAATGCCATTTGGGTTTGGAACACTCGGGATCTCGTTCGTGATCAAAGAGCACTTGAAGGACTTCTTTCATTTCTTCGCGATCAATCGATCAATCACGTGTTCCTCGCCATTCCGTATGACTCTGACCACCCCGAGGCCCGAAAAGGCGTTCCGATCAACCACGATGAAATGGCCCGGGTGGTTCGATCACTTAACGCATCTGGCGTGAAGGTGCATGCGCTTGCGGGAGATAAAGATTTTGTCAAGCCGGAACACCGGCCGTTCGTTCGAACAACAATGCAAAACATCATTCGGTACCAACAAACCATTGGATCGGCGGCGCAGTTCTACGGCATTCACCTCGATATCGAGCCGTACTTGCTACCCGGTTTCAGCAGCGCGCGGCAATCCTGGCATCTGCAGAACTTGCTCGAGGTGTTCGCCGAATGTGCCTCGCTTGCCCGTTCTGCGCGAATGGTTATCGGAGCGGATATTCCGGCCTGGCTCGACGCACCGAACGAACTGACGCACCGCCAGATGGAGATTCTTTGGAACGGCGGGTCCAAACCCGTGTACCAACACATTATGGATCTCATGGACTTTGTCGCGTTGATGGACTACAGGACGAGAGCGTGGGGTGAAGGTGGGTTTATATCCCAGGCGGCAAATGAGTTGCGCTATGCGGCGGAAATCCGAAAGAATATTTTTGTGGGCCTGGAGACTGTTCCTCTCCCGGACGAAAAGCTTTTTGTGATCCGGGGAGAACCGAAAAGGGGAATGCCGGATACAAGAAAGAATATCGTGTGTGCTCTCCGCCGCGACAGGGATGTTCTCATTGCGCTGTTTGAAAACGGTACTCCGGCAATGGTTGGAGCCCTTCTGAAGGACAACAACAGATCTGTTGCTGATCTTTTCTGGTGGCCGGTAATCAAAGAAACGAATGTTCCTGCTTCGAGCCTCACATTTGCACAGGACGAAGGTGCTTCAAAGCTCAAATCTGCGATTCAGGAAGCCGGACCGTTTCTTCAGAACTTCCGTTCATTTGCCGGTTTCTCATTCCACGACTATAAAAACTATCGGGCGTTGCTTGCCAAATGAGGGCCCATTTCCGATGGCATGCTTTTGGAGAGTTCCATGAGAGAATGCCACCAGGCCTTGCACGCACATCCTCATTCCTGTAAAACCGGATGCTTCCGGTGATAATCTGTTGCATCCTGAAACTTCTTCGCAACCGCCAGCAATTTCGCTTCACCAAATAGCTGACCGATAAACGATATGCTCGTCGGTGTTCCCTCGTCGGTGAACCCGTGGGGCAGAACCACGCAGGGATGCCCCGTGAGATTGGTTCGCAACAGGTTGTCCCCGCCGAAAGAAGGTGCGACATACACGTCAATATCCTTCATCAGAGTCTGCATGTCCTGAATAACAAGAAACCGGATCCGGTTTGCCTGGATGTACTCCGCTGCGGGAATGAACCGTGAAGCACGGAACACATTTGGCCAGGCGTTCTTGATTTGGCGAACGAGAAGGTCGTCGCGATTCGAGCGTGTCAACTCATCGAACGCAGCCCCGGCCTCAGCAGAAAGAATAAACGCCAGATCGTTCACCGGATAGCGTTTCGGCAATTCAATTGGAATGAGGGTTACACCGAGTTTTCTCAACACGGCGAGCACGGAATCATTGCTGGCTTTGGTTGCACGTGCGCTGTCAAATTCAGTTTTCAAGAACCCGATCCGCAGTTTCCTTAAGTTCAAATCCGGCGTATAGTTGAACGGGACGTCGTAGAGAGACTGATCAATTCCGTCAGGACCGATGATCGCTTTGAAAACAATGGCACAATCCTCCACTGTCCGGCAGATGGGTCCGATCTTATCCATCGACCAGCTGAGCGCCATGGCACCTGTCCGGCTTACGCGCCCATAGGTCGGACGAAGGCCCGTCGTTCCGCAGCGGGTTGATGGCGAAACGATGGATCCCCAGGTTTCCGTGCCGATGGCAAAGGCCACCAACCCCGCCGCTGTAGCCGAAGCAGATCCGGCCGATGATCCGCTCGACCCCTGCTTGTAATTCCAAGGATTGCGCGTCATTCCACCGAACCACACATCACCCCAGGCAAGCGCCCCGAGTGTAAGTTTTGCAACGAGGACGGCACCGGCTTCCTTCAGTTTACTGATCACTGTTGCATCTTCATCGATCACCCGGTCTTTGTACGGAGTCGCTCCCCAGGTCGTCTTGTATTTTTTGGCCGAGAGCAGATCTTTCGCTCCATAGGGAATGCCATGCAAAGGACCCCGGTACTTGCCCGCGGCGATCTCGCGGTCGGCTCTTTTGGCCTGTTCCAGCGCAAGTTCCTCTGTCAGCATCACTACACACTCGAGCCGAGGCCCATATTTCTTGAGCCTGGCAAGATACATCCGCGTCAATTGCTCCGAGGTGACCTTCCGCGTTCGGACAAGCTCTCCAAGCTCACGGACGGACGCAAAGGCAAGATCTTCCAGGTTCGCAGGAACGGATGGAGCCTTTATGCGACTCCATTGAACAGGATTTTGCTTTTTCTCGAATTCAAACCCGACTGGGATGGGATTGAACAAAACCGCCGGCGACACGCGATTGGGCAGGTTTACACTTCTGATTGAAGCATAGCTGTCATGTTGTTCCTTGAGAGCATCCAGCATCGAATCACGTTCCGCATCTGTGAATTCCAATCCGATGATGCGTTCTGCCGATTGGATGTTTTCCTTGCTGATCGGATTATTGCCGGGATCCTGCCTCGCAGAACCGACCTGAAGCACGATTACCAATGCAAGAACAGTGAGCCGGATGTTCGTTCGCATGAAGATTCCTTTCATGGAGATTATTGCCCGCCTGGATCGGCAGACGCTGTGAAATCAAGTTCAGAACCGAAGAGACTATGAGGTATTAGGTAAACAATGAGCATCACAACGGATGCAGCAACGATCCAGCCCCCTGGTTTTTGCGATCGCCTGAGCGCCACAGCCGCCCCCACCCAGATAAGGAAGGCAATTGCAGTTTTATTATCGGTGAGATCAGTGCCGTACGGCCAACCCGTCCACCAGGCATCAAACGCGTAGAACTGCACGAGGGGGCCAAGAATCAGGCCACCTGCAAAGAGGAGCCCGAGCGTCCAACGAATGAGCACGGTGTACGACGGCCGATCGCGGAAATATTCAAGACCTGTTCTCGTCGAAACGAGCATCGCGCCAAACATCACCATGACGTGAGGAATCAGAATCCAGAGCGGAACCTCGCCTTTGTACCGGATGACAACAGGTTCAGGTGGAAGGAGCATGACGGCATCGTTACGCTCAAGACGAATCTGGTAGAGGATTTTGCCTGCGGGGGGCAGGGACGGCAGAGTTGCAGTCAACTCATCTTGTTCCCTGCTCATCACCATCATCTGCCAATCATCAGATGACCTGAATCTCTTCCAGAGAACCGTTCCCCGGATGTCCGGTTCGTCGATCGATATGTTCACCGGTGCTCCGGACGTCCCACCATGGCTGCGGTCGAAGCGGTAGGTTACCAGAGCTCCCTCGAACCATGTCGTCCCGCTGACAGGGTACGTCGGGCCCGTGAGGCGTTGGTACGCTGCGGTCACAACCGTGATGACACTTGCCATCACCCAGAGGGTAACGGTTTTGCTCATATGCGGCGTTTCCGTTCAGTAGTAACGGACCACATAATAGATCACGTAGAACCACGAAAGCAGACCGTGGACGATGGCCCACAGGATCGAACCGTTCGCAGTCCAACTGATGACAAGAGCCAAAGCCGTCCCGAAGCTGATTCCGCTCCGAACGACCTCTTGACGAATGCTTGATGAAGGCATGGGAATTGGGAATTGGTTATTGGTTGGTTTTTTGATTCGTTAATTCGTCCATCCGCTGAAGTGAGATAATGATAGTATTTTTCGGGCACATTTTCACCCACCAAATGCCGATTCCCCCTTCAAAAACAAAAAAAGCCGCCTCCGTACGTTGAGGCGGCGTTGGATTTTCTATTGACTCGCGAAAGTCTTTTCCCGGTGCTACGAGGGGACCTTCATCTCCTGGAGGCCGAGTTTTTTCATACCGTCCAGATGTTCGCTGGCTGCTTTGGAAGTTTGGACATACAGCTGTCTTGCGAACTTCTTGATTGATTCCCGGTCCGCGGTCTCTTTGTCCAGTTCGGCTTTGAGGAGTCTGCAAGTTTCCGTCGCGGCAATGTGCGCTTGGAGCAGATTGTCATGGTTTTCCATGATCATTCGGGTTTCATCAACGCCGAATGTTTTATGAACCATGGCGTGTTGAATTTTCGCCCGGTCGAGATTTAAGAGGATTTCGTCAGCATGTTCCCGGGCAATTTCCATCACGAGAGCATGCGGCAACGACACCTGCGTATACAAGGCCTGAGCCTGTTCCGCAGCATGTTTGAAGTTCAGATACATCGCATGATGATACTCTTCGCCTTTCCCTTCGATCGTCCGCATTTGCGCGAACCCGAGGCTCGAAACGACAAGGCACAAGATTGAGATAGCTGAGAAGTTCATAGAAACGCACTCCTTTCATTTCAAAAGTGTCTGTTGCACCATCGGCGCAAGCCCCATGCCAGGGTCGGTTGAAACGGGAGACGCGTTTTTCTTGGAAAGTCATAGTTTCTATCCGTTCACGACAGTTGTACTTCGCAACGTTAAGAATTTCTTCCCTTCTTCGGCAATCTTAATAATGGAAATCGTTCCTGAAATTCAGTTCGGCTTGTCCATGGGATATCGCTGGACCATGCCCTCCTCTTTCATCAGGTTCTCGATTTCTTTGATTTCCATCGGGACAAAGGCCGACATGTTCTCAGATCCCTTTTCAGTGATGAGGACCATATCCTCCAAACGAATATTGATGTTCTCTTCACGGATCACGAGGGCCGGTTCAATGGTGAAGACCATACCGGGCCGCAGCGGACCGGTGAACTTACCGACATCATGCGTCGCCATTCCCACCCAGTGACCGAGCGACGTATATTGACTCTCTGCTCCGCGGCTGTACCGATCGACAAATGCCTCGCACGCCCGTTGGTACAGCGGCTTCGAGAGTTTCGTGTCGGCCAGAATCCTCTGCATTTCCTTCACTGCTTCTTGCTTGACGGTCTGCGCAGTTTTACCCGGTTTGATGGCTTTGAGGATCGCTTTGTAGCAGGCAAGGTAGAATGAGTACAGTTCCTTCTGAGCCGGACTGAATCCGCCGATCGGGATCATACGGGTGACATCTGCCATATAGTATCCGACATCAGGAGCAAAATCAAACAGCAGCCAATCTCCATTTTCCATCTTCCGTTTTCCCGCATTGTAGTGACCAACCATGGCGTTGGGGCCGCTTGCAATTAATGAGTAGTACGCTTCGCCCTGCGCGCCGTTGCGATAATAGATGTATTTCGCCATGGCATCTAATTCATGTTCGTAGACACCGGGTTCTGTGGACCTCATGCCCTCAATGAGCGCGAGCCCCGAGAGGCGGGTGGCTTTCCGGATCAGGGCGATTTCGCGTTCACTTTTGATAAGGCGCAATTCGTCAAGGATGGGGGAAAGATCGCGGATCACAAATTGCAGAAATCGTGATTGTACAAGCTGGAGAAACTGGGACTCCCTCGGAGTTCTGCCATCCCACGGATCGGCAGCCAGGTCCGTATTGTATCGAACGGCAAGATCCCGACTCATCGCGAATCCCTCGGCCGGTTGAAACGGAATGAACACAGTTTTCTCGCCTCCCCGGGCGTGTCGTCCAAGATGCTCGGAAAGCAATTCAACAGGATAGACCGCGTCGACACCCGCGAGGTGTCGGATCAGAGAATCATCTTCGGCAGCCAAAAGCTTGCCTTCACTTCGCTCACGGGCCTCGTTGCGATGCGGAACGTACAGTGATGCACGCTTCGACGCTCCATCGATCAGCAGGTACGCGTGCGGGCTTTCGATTCCGGAAAGATAGTAGAACTCATTGGATTGCCGGAAACGAGTGTAGCCCTGGGGACTCGAAGCTCCCGTTACCAAGGCAAGTCCGTCGCCAATCGCCTTCATGACATTTTGCCTGCGTTGGGCAAATTCCTGAGGAGGAAAATCTGTCGTAAACGGTGAAAAGCCAACCTGAGCGTTAAGAAAGGCGGGGATGAAGAGAATACTGAGAATTCCGAAGCGGCGAAGAAACATCATGATGCCTCCCGTGTAGTGGTTTCTCGAGCAAGAGGGATTTGGAAGTGAGAAAATAATGATTGAGAAGAAAGAGTGCAAAGCGCATGTTTCTTAACCGAAGACACGAAGGACACAAACGATCACGATATACCTGGTTCAATCTTTTTGCCATCGCCCTGGTATGGCAGTGGCGCATTTGAAGCACAGTCCGTTCTTTACATGATTTTGTTTAACCTGAAAACCCCATCGTTCGATCAGAAGCTCGTTACAAGCCGGACAGTAGGTGTTTTCAAACCTGCCGGTTGTTCCGGAGCGATTTCCGGCGTACACGTAATGCATGCCCGCGTTGAATCCGATCTCCGCAGCCCTGATAAGAGTCGACGATGGAGTATCGTCCGGATCCGTCATCCTGTAGTCCTTGTGAAACGCGGTTACATGCCAGGGAATGTCCGGCGAAACGGAAACCAGAAATTCCGCCATTTCCCGTACCTCTTCATCCGAATCGTTAAACCCCGGTATTAACAGTGTCACAATTTCCAGCCAGAAATTCTTTTGATGCAGTATTTTGATCGTGTCGAGAACGTTGTTCAGCACTCCACCCAGTTGGGCGTATTCCTTCTGCCGGAATCCTTTAAGATCGACCTTATACAGATCAACCCAGGGCTGGATATACTCGAGGACCTCGGCCGTTCCGTTTCCGTTCGAGACATACGACGTAACCAATCCGGCTCCTTTCGCCTTCCGGAAAATCTCAACTGCCCACTCACTGGTAATCAAAGGCTCGTTGTACGTGCTGGTGACAATCCTTGCTCCGCTCTCGACAGCGAGATCAACAAACCTTTCGGCAGTCATGACATCCGGCTCCGAGCCGGCCACCGGGTCCCGAAGGGCCTGGGACGTTACCCAGTTCTGACAGTACGAACAATGAAAGTCACAGCCGAGCATTCCGAAACTTAGCGCCTTTGACCCGGGGTAGGCGTGGAAGAATGGCTTTTTCTCCACTGGATCAAGTTGAAGCGCGGCAATATAGCCCCAGGGGACCCTGAGCTCGCCGTTCTGATTAAACCGCACACGGCAAATACCGTCCTTGCCGGGGGGGATCTTGCAACGGTGACCGCAGGCGAAGCAACGAACCCATGAATCGGGCATGGTTTCCCACAGATCACCGCGTCGGGTTTTATCGCTCAGTACTTCCTTGAGGCTGGTTTTGGACATGACGGTACCTGATGTAAGGTACAGACGTTGAGAGTCGATGTCAAATTGCGGTAGTGTCTCAATTTCGCATTCTAAAGATCAACGCAGAGACG
>JBBDYD010000004.1:0-1501 GCA_040901865.1 Bacteroidota bacterium
GTTAGTTCTTTTACCCGGTTTTTTTAACCACAGAGGACACGGAGCAGGCACAGAGTGACACAGAGACCTGACAAAGCCGATTGAGGAGTAAATTAAGACACTACTCGCTTGTCAGGAGACTTGATTGGGGCACGAAGTGGATTCAACCTCTTTGTTTGCTCCATGCCTTTTTGTGATCTTTTCGTCCTAACTCAGGCACCAAGAAACTAATACATGAAAACGATAGCAATCACCGGCGGCACTGGTTTCATCGGGAGCCACACTGTTGAAGCTCTCCTTCGGGAAGGATATCGGGTCCGTTGCCTGATTCGTCCTGGCCGGAGCACGATAGGGTGGCTCAAGGGTCTCCCGGTTGAAACCCTCCCGGTTGATCTCTTGAATAGAACTGACGTTCGATCAGCATTGGCCCAATGTGATGGTGTCGTGCATATTGCCGGTGTGACACGAGCAAAACGTCGGAAGGATTTCTTCACCGGCAATGTGGAACCTACCCGGAATATCCTCCTTGCCTGCAAGGAGTTGGGATCGGTAAAGCAATTCTGCTACATGAGTAGTCTCACTGCAACCGGGCCGGCCGAAGCCGGGCATCCCGTCAACGAAGATTCGCCGTGCCGCCCCCTCACGGCATACGGAGCTTCAAAGCTGGAAGCAGAGAAGGTCTGTAGAGAATTCGGAGACATGTTTCCCGTGGTGATCCTCCGCCCGCCGGCAGTCTATGGACCCAGAGACCGGGACATTCTCCACATGTTTCGATGGATCAAATTCGGAATCATGCCCGTGATGGGACCATCGACAAAGACGCTGAGCCTGATTTATGTCACGGAACTGGCGAGGGCTATCACCGTGGTGCTGAAGTCGGATTCTTCCGGAGGCAGGGTTTACTTTGTTGGCGACAAGACCCCTTATCGGTATTCAGACCTCGTTTCGATTACGGCGTCACTTTTGGGGAAATCAACCTTCAACCTCCCCATTCCGCGGCCGATTCTTTATGGCATAGCGGGAGTGACGCAGGCCATCTCCTGGCTTCTTCCCCAGCCTTCCGTGGTAAGCATCGACAAAGTTCGCGATCTTGTTACGCCGTACTGGACTTGCGACCCGGGGAAAATCGAAAGGGAATTGGGTTTTCGGACGGAAATCGGGGCCCATGAGGGGTTGCAGAGAACCCTCGATTGGTACAAGGCCCAAGGCTGGCTTTAAACTCAAAAGAATGGAACGGTCAGCTCGAAGGCAGCAGCGGCAACCAGGGCAGAAACCGGTATCGTCAGGATCCATGCAACCACAATGCGCCCGGCAATGCCCCATCGGACGGCGGAAAGCCGCCGTGTCGATCCCACGCCCATGATTGCCCCAGCGATCGTGTGCGTTGTGCTCACAGGAATCCCGGCCATAGCCGTCCCGAGAAGGACCATCGCTCCCCCCGTTTCGGCACAAAACCCGCCAACAGGTTTCAAATGAGTTAATTTCACGCCCATCGTCCGAATCACTTTCCACCCACCCGTCA
>JBBDYD010000005.1:0-1492 GCA_040901865.1 Bacteroidota bacterium
CTCTGAAGCGGGCTTTGATTGAGTCACTGAAATATGTTGAGAGTGATACTGCGGTTGTCAATCGTGTTGTTGGCCGGGAAGTTGGGGGCAAACAGAATATCCTGATTTTCAACGACGAAGCACATCACGCGTATCGTATCCGGCGCCTTGAACCGGATGAATCCGAAGAGGATGTCTTCGGTGAAGAGGATGCAGGAGAAGAGTTTTTCAAAGAGGCGAACATTTGGATGGAAGGCCTCGACAGGGTTCACAAACTTCGGGGGATTAACTATTGTATTGATCTTTCCGCAACCCCTTACTTTCTCGCACGAGTTGGGCAGGAGACGAACAGGCCATTCCCCTGGGTTGTGAGTGACTTCGGACTCACAGACGCAATCGAGTCTGGATTGGTCAAAATTCCTCAATTGGCGGTTCGAGATACGACGGGAAAGGAAATTCCCGGTTACTTCAACATCTGGAGATGGGTTCTTCCCCAACTTACTCCTGCTGAACGCGGAGGCAAGAAGGAATCTCCGAAGCCAGAGGCCATCCTCAAGTATTCAAATACACCGATCGTCATGCTCGCGGGTCTTTGGGAAGAGCTGCGAGTTCAATGGGCGGAGGCAAAGGACGACCCTCGTCCGCCCGTGTTCATTCTTGTCTGTAAAAACACCAAAATTGCGAAGGTGATGTACGAGTGGATTGCGTTGAACAAACCGCCTCATGGAATCCCCCCGATTGGAATCAAGGCTTTTCACAACAATGGCCGGACCAACACAATTCAGGTTGACACTTCGGTTGAGGATTTGCCCTGGTTGCGATTCACGCTGAATACAGTTGGCAAGACCGATTGGCCGAGAGACAAGTTTGGACGACCCCTGTATCCGGAAGGGTTTGAGGATCTGGCAGAGAAGCTTGAGCGACCGTTACATCCGCCTGGCAAAGATGTGCGGTGTATTGTCAGTGTTGGTATGCTCACCGAAGGGTGGGATTGCAGTACAGTCACACACATACTGGGTCTCAGGCCATTCATGTCGCAGCTATTGTGTGAGCAGGTTGTTGGGCGCGGCCTTCGGAGGGCAAGCTACGAAGTCAAAGAAGACGGGATGATGACTGAGGAAGTGGCAAAGGTCTTTGGAGTTCCGTTTGAGATTATTCCATTCAAACAAAACAAGACAGGCCCGCAACCTCAGCCACACGAGCGTCATCGCGTGTACGCCATTCCAGCGAAGTCTCGATTTGAAATCACGTTTCCCCGTGTCGAAGGTTACCGCCAGGCAATCCGAAACCGTGTTGTGCTCGATACATCTGTAGCTCAACTTCGTCTTGATCCACTCAAGATTCCACCAGAAGTCCAAATGAAGGCGGTCCTTCCTGCAAATTCAGGCAGACCATCGCTAACCGGGCCTGGCAAACTTGAAGATGTTACGCTGAACCCCTACCGAAAGGGCCGACGACTCCAGGAACTTACCTTTGACCTTGCGCGGGATCTGACTCGTGATTATGTGAACCA
>JBBDYD010000006.1:0-54655 GCA_040901865.1 Bacteroidota bacterium
AATCTCGCGGGGGCTTTTACATCCGTCCGCCACGCAAACCCCGCTCTCACCGAGCCGCTTCCGTTTGAAAGCCCGATTCCCAGGTCGTTCTTAAAATCCGAAAATTTTATCCCCTCGAATCCTTCTGTCCATCCGTGCTCCGGAGCTGCCGATCGCATAAAACCCGCATCTGCCATCACAATAAAATTCACATGGCTGAGAATCCAACTCGGCCAGAAATCCAGATCCCCCAGGAAATCGCCGTTCACGATATATTCTGCGTTGAGGAGAATCATCCTATTGCCCTGTTCCGATTTGTACGGCCGCGCGTTAAGGGTCCCGAGTCCGCCCATCTCAAAATCCTTTTGCACAGGAACGCGTCCGCCGGATGTGCCGATCCGGAGACGCACATTGATATTGTCGAGCTGTCCCAGCGGCTGGTAGCGGCGCACGTCTGCCATGAATGTGCTGAATGAAAAATTGCCCCCGAGGTTCTTGTCTGCGACTTCGGCAACGGCCTGCATACTCCACCCTTCCTGGCCCCGGCTTGTGCTTTCAACGGTGCTGAAACCGGGCCGAACAACGACGGACCGCATTCTGCCTTCATTGACGGGGGGATTGACGCGAAATACCTTATTACCGCCAAAAATGGACCATTCAGTCCGCCTTTCGAGCGATGAGTAGCGATCAGCCGCATACTCGATGCGCAGCTGGGCGCGCGTTTCGTTATCCTGAAAATAGTACGCCGTGTGCAGAGATAATCCTTCGCGTCCAAAGTAATCGTGATAATCCTCGTGGATAAAAACCGCCGCGGCCGTATTCTCGTTCACTCCAATAATCCAGCTTTCCTTTGAATCCGTAAGACTGTGTCCCTGAATTCCGAATTCCAGGATGTGTCCTACGTCTGAATCCATGCTTGAAAGACTGAATTGTCTATCCAGTCCCAGCGTGTAGCGCCACCGGTGCGATTTGAAACCCCATCCGACAAATCCGTACGGACTGATGGAACGGGATCCATCCCAGTAGTATTTCTTTTCGGATCCCAGTCCGAAGAAATGACCCTCCACGCGGTTAAACCGGTAGAGCACGTTGTCGAGATTTGTGATTTCGTCGGTCCAGGGTGCATAAAAGTGGTACCCGGAACGATTAAAGCGGCCACGGTCATAGCGATAACTGGTCGTTGACGCGCTCGTCCGATCCGAATATCCCTCGATGACTCCGTCCTCGTCTTTCTCAATTGTTCCGTTAATCACACGGGCGTTGCCGGTGATCTTTCCTCCATTTTTGACAAACAAGGTGCCGCCAACAACCAGCACATCGCCATCCACCGTCCCGTACACGGCGAGATCTCCCCCTTTCACCACGACGTTGGCCTGAATTGTATCATCTTCTTCAATTGTCTTGTCGCCGTCGAAGGTAATACTGCCGGTTGTTCTCCATTGATCAATGTCTTCATTTTCGCGATCGCGGTTCTTCCCGGCAGGAGGAATGGTGTCGGATGGGAATGGCTCTGTCTGTCCGGTCAGTTCGCGTTTGACGTTATCGATGAATCCATCAATCATCGAATCCAATCGTTTGCCGAACGAATCGTGCCGATCAGACGCTTGCTGGTCGGCCGTTCGGAGTTGCGAAGAAAGAAACGGAGTGGAGACAAGCAAGATTGCGAGGACGAATCCTGTACGAATCATAGAAGTCACCAAGTTGTTGATCTGATGAAAGTTACGATTTCCTTCTGCTAAAAGTTTCGCTCCGGGGTGGGTGATTGGGCTTCAATGGAAGCCCCTTTTTTTGTATATTGGTTGGCCTTTTTTGCCGTTATGAGACTCGCTATCAATATCGACCATGTGGCCACCCTGCGGAACGCCCGTGGCGGGGAAGAGCCCGATCCTGTCACGGTTGCCCATCTTGCAGAACTTGCCGGGGCGGAGGGAATTGTGTGTCATTTGCGGGAAGACCGCCGGCACATCAAGGACAGAGATCTGCAATTGCTGCGAACGACGATCAAGACGAAGCTGGACCTCGAGATGGGGGCGTCCGAAGAGATCATCGCGATCGCACTCGCCACTGTGCCTGATCTTGTGACGCTGGTTCCGGAGCGGCGACAGGAGCTTACAACAGAAGGCGGCCTCGATGTGTGTGCGCAAAAGGCAAAGCTGAAAGATGTGGTGACGGAGTTTCATAAGAAGAATATTCCGGTGAGCCTGTTTGTCGATCCTGTGGCGGAGCAGATTGAAGCATCGAAAGCCGTTGGGGCGGACATCATTGAAATCCACACGGGTGAATATGCAAATGCAAGATCGGAAAAGGCCGTCCAGGAGCAATTAGTTGCGATTGAACGCGCGGCGAAACTCGCAAAGTCCTTCGGACTTGGCGTCAACGCCGGACACGGATTGAACTATGTGAACACACGCCCGGTCACCACGATTCGGGAGATCGACGAGGTGAGCATCGGCCACGCCATTATCACCCGTGCGCTCTTTGTCGGAATGACGCAGGCCGTGAACGAGATGCTGGCCATCGTGACAACCCATCACCGCCAGGATTGAAGTGGAGATCGCACCGGTCATAGTCTTTGTTGGCCTGTTGATCTTCATGGCCCATTTCTTTGTCGCGTTGTTCGAGAAGATCAGGGTCCCCGACGTGCTGTATCTTATTCTTATCGGACTGATTCTGGGTCCGATCCTGCGCATTGTTCGGCCGGAGGATTTCGGAAAAGTCGGGTATGTGTTCACCACCATCGCACTTGTCATCATTCTGTTTGAAGGTGGCCTGGATCTTGGAGTTGCACAGCTGAAAAAATCCTGGCGTGAGACAGTTTTTATAACCATTCTCAGTTACTTCATTTCGGCGGGGCTGCTTACTGTCGCGATTTATTATCTAACCGACCTTGACCTTCATGCCTCATTGTTTGTCTCTGCGGTCCTTGCAGGTCCCGCCCCTTCTGTGATCATTCCGCTGGCGAGGAATCTCCGGCTGGGGGAATCCAGCAAGACGACGTTGACCCTGGAGTCGTCTTTGGGTGAGGCGCTTTGTATCGTTGTTGCGTTGGCGGTGCTCGAAGCGTACAAGGTCGAAGAGGTCCGTGTGGGACGCGTCATCGGCTCCCTCATCGCCTCGTTCCTGTTTGCCGTTGTTA
Source organism: Bacteroidota bacterium (assembly GCA_040901865.1). GTDB lineage: Bacteria > Bacteroidota > Ignavibacteria > UBA10030 > UBA10030 > JBBDYD01. Next base: position 3,116 of record JBBDYD010000006.1, read on the forward strand.
TCGGCGGTATCGGAGGATACGTTTGGTCCGTTTTGTTGAACAAGATGCGCCAGCTCCGGAACGCCATTATTACGACGCCGTCGTTTGCCTTTATTCTGTACGGTGTGGCGGATTTCCTGGGTTTCAGCGGCCCGATTGCCGTGCTGACCTTCGGCATTGTTCTGGGAAACATCCAAACGTTGAGCATCCAATGGCTCGAGAAACGGCTGAACCTCACCCGGCTTGTTCACAACGAAACGGAGAAATTGTTCTTCGGAGAACTGGTCTTTGTCGTCAAGACATTTTTCTTCGTCTTCATCGGACTTTCGGTTGAGTTTTCCGATTACCGCTCGATGGCGTTAGCCGTTTCCCTGACGGGCATCCTCCTCTTTTCGCGCTTCGCGGCTATTCGACTCAGCGTGGACCGCACGACGCCGAAAAATGAAGCATTGCTCATGTCGGTGCTCGTGCCAAAGGGAACTGCGGCCGCCGTGCTCGCCGGTCTCCCGCTTCAGCTCGGCATTGCCGGAGGAGCTCTCATGCAGAATCTCTCGTATGGTGTTGTGACCTTCAGCATCCTCTTCACCGCAGCCCTGGTATTTCTCATGGAACGGACAAATCTTGATCAGCCTCAGACGTGGCTTTTTTCCGGATTTGGAGACGCCGGCAAACAAGATCCCACCCCCCCGCAAAACGGATTGTAAAGGCGGATTGCGTCTCGAACGTCGCGTTTGGATCGGAATGTTATCAAATCGTAGAGAGTGCTGATCGGCGCGAAGATTTTTTTGATCTATGAGAAGCCACAGTCGATTGGAATTCAGATTCAGTTTACACAACGCTTCACCCTCACTTGAACAGGAACAACCTGATTCCCTTGCATCTCTCGGCAAAAATCCTTTCTTACAGAGAGAAAAAATAGCGGAATAAGGGAGGAAAAAACCGGCGTTTCAGAGAAGAACCCTTCTGGGCGTCGAACCAGATACTGTGTTGTGTGTTTTTGTTGAGGGTTCATTCTCTCCGCGTCTTTTCTGATTTTCCCCCGACAATAAACGTCTCCCCGGCCCGCCGGGGTGAAGTCCGTAACCGTTGTGTTTCTTTAATTCGTGCAATCAGAGGAGCGTATCGTTGGAGTATCTCGATCAGGTATACTTCGGAAACTCTTTGAAAACATGGCTGATTGCCATCGGGATTGTTGCATTGTCGGTGGTCGCTGTGATGTTGATAAAGAGGCTTCTTGTCCGTTGGATCAAGCGGTTCGCCGAGGCATCGGCTCACGGCCTCAGGTACCTGTTCATCAACGTCATTGGAAGCACGAAGTTCTTACTTGTCCTGGTGATCTGCCTTTATGCAGGCACCTCCGCACTGACGATTCCCGCCGCAGCCGTCCGTTTCATAGAAATTGGCGCAATTATTGCGGCTTTTCTGCAATTCGGGCTCTGGGGAAACGCGATCATTACGTTTTGGATCGGCAGGATTGTCCAGGAAAAAATCCAGCGGGATGCAGCCGGAGCAACGACGTTGACCGCGCTTGGATTTCTTGCCCGTGTGGTTTTTTGGGCGGGGCTTTTGCTTTTTGCCCTGGATAATCTGGGGGTGAACATCACGGGCTTGGCTGCCGGCATTGGGATTGGCGGGATCGCGATCGCCCTGGCCGTGCAAAACATCCTCGGCGACCTGTTTGCCTCTCTCTCCATCGTTCTGGATAAACCGTTCGTCATCGGTGATTTCATCATTGTGGACGAGTACCTGGGAACGGTGGAGCATATCGGGCTGAAAACGACGAGAGTAAGAAGTCTTTCGGGCGAGCAGCTCGTGTTTTCCAACACGGATTTGCTGAAGAGTCGGATTCGAAACTACAAAAGGATGTTCGAACGCAGGATTGAGTTCGAGGTGGGAATAACGTATCAGACACCTCTCGAGAAAGTCAAACAAGTCAGTGGAATGCTTCGGTCAATTATTGAACAACAACCGAAGGCGCGCTTTGACAGGGCGCACTTCAAACATTTCGGAGATTCTGCCCTCATGTACGAGGCGGTCTACTATGTGAACACACCCGAATACAATGATTACATGGACACGCAGGAGAGCATCAATCTTGCCATCATGCAACTGTTTGCCGAACAAGCCATTGAGTTTGCTTACCCGACGCGCACGCTGTTTGTTCAGGACGACATCAAGAAACCGGTTGACCAATCGCGAGAAACAAAATGAGCGAATTTCGTTTCTATTCGAAGCTTGACCTGACAATTCTTCTCGAGAAACATGCGACGGACGCCCAGCAGCTTCTGGAGGGCATTGAGTCTGTCCCCGAAGCATCGATCTATCACCATACGCACAGGTACCTTCTGCAGTATCATTACCTGACCCCCGTGCCCCCGAATGATTTCGCCAACTGGGCTCTTACGTCGCTCAACGACGATGTTCTCGGCGAGCAGCTTTCCAGCATCGATATCATGCAATCAGGAAGCATCCCGGAGCTGCGGGAACGTATTGCCGAGGTCGTGCGGTCGTACGTCAGAAAGCACCCGCGCAGCAAAAGGGAGTGTCCTCCCGGGGAAGAGTTCTATTTCATGGCAACGCAGACGGTAATTCTGCCGACGCCGATCGTTTCTCTTTCCCTCGAGGAATTCGCGATCCATATCGATAAGATCAGTCTCAACTCTTTATACTATCACATGTTTGACTCGCGGCTGCGTCTGGGCCGGGGGGAAAACGACTTCTCTGCCTGGTTTCGCGGCATCGGCAAACCGGAACTCGCTGACAAAGTCCGGAAACTGGACCCGTATCTCTCAACGCTCGAAGGACTGCGGGCACAAATAAAAGCCTTGGTGAAGAAATATGATTGATCTGAAGGAATATGCTCCAATCGTCGGGGAGGCGACAATTTACGACCTCTTCTTGCTTGCGAAACGGCTCGAGGGAAAAAGCATTCAAAACATAAACTCCACGTCGGTGGGAGGAGGGGTAGCGGAGATTCTGTCGCGCATGCTCCCGCTCCTGAAGCAATTGGGACTTGATGCGCGCTGGGATGTGATCAAAGGGAACGAGAAATTCTACGCTGTCACAAAGAAGTTCCACAACGGATTGCATGGGGTTCCGGTGGAAGTGACGGAGGAGGAATTCGATTGGTTTCTCGAAGTGAACAGGGCAAATGCCGAAGAGTTCAATTTCGCCGACATCGTTTTCGTCCATGACCCGCAGCCCATCGCGTTGATTGAAAAACGACCTTCCATCGGAAAAAACTGGATCTGGAGATGTCATATCGATTCTTCTCAACCGGACAAAAAAATCTGGTCATTTCTCGAACGATACATGCGAAAATACGATGCGACGGTCTTCTCAGCGCCGGCGTTTGCAGCGCCAATGCCCGTACGTCAGGTGTTGATTTCTCCGTCCATTGACCCCCTGAGCGAGAAAAACCGGGATCTGCCGGAGTCGACGGTGCAGGAAGTGTTCGAGCGCTTTGGCATCGATCGATCGCGCCCGGTGGTGACCCAGATCTCACGATTTGATTTTCTCAAGGACCCGTTGGGGGTGATCAAAGCCTACAAGCTTGCAAAGAAAAGCCATGATATGCAGCTTGTCCTCGCCGGCGGCGGGGCGACCGATGACCCGGAAGGGCCTATCATCATGGAACAAGTGAAAGAAGAGGCGGACAAAGACAAGGACATTTTCGTACTCTTCCTGCCGCCGTCGAGCGATCTTGAAATCAATGCCCTGCAGCGCGGATCGACCATCGTTCTTCAGAAATCTCTGCGGGAGGGCTTTGGCCTTACGGTCGCGGAAGCCCTTTGGAAGGGAAGGCCGGTGATTGCCGGCGCCGTGGGCGGCATTCCCCTGCAGATCACCCATCAGTATTCAGGAATTCTGACGCACTCGGTCGAAGGGACGGCGCAATGGATCAAACGCCTTCTCAACGAGCCGGATTTTGCCGCAACACTGGGAAAAAACGGACGCGAGCACATTCGGAATAATTATCTGATCACGCGGCACATCAAAGACTATCTTTTGCTCTTTCTCTCGCTGTATTACCGCGACGACGTGGTGCATTTCTGATGAAGCGGTACAGAAAACTCATTCTGGTTTCCAATCGCCTGCCGTTCACGGCGAAGGAAAAAAACGGAGCGTTTCGCTATACACAGAGTGTCGGAGGCCTGACGACGGGCATGTCGGCGTTTCTGCAATCAAGCGGTGACGGGTCGCCGCTGTTTGACGATTATGTGTGGGTGGGCTGGCCCGGGGGCACCATAGGAAAAAATTCTCAGTCCGCATTGCGAAAGGAAGTGCTCGAGCGGTTCAAATCTCATCCCGTTTTCCTCACGGTGCAGGAGATGGAGCTTTTTTATCTCGGATTCTGCAACGAAACAATTTGGCCGCTGTTCCATTATTTTCCCTCCCTCACAACCTACCGCGAAGATTTCTGGAACCAGTACCGCAAGGTCAACGAGACCTTTGCAGAAGCCGTTGCGGAGATCGCCGGGCCCGACGACATTGTATGGGTACATGACTACCAGCTCATGCTGACCCCGGGACTCTTGAAGAAGAAAATTCCGCAGGTTCCGGTTGGATTTTTTCTCCACATCCCGTTCCCGTCCTTTGAGATCTTTCGGCTCATTCCGGGGGCATGGCGCAGGGAGATTCTTCAGGGCCTGATGGGTGCGGATCTTCTCGGATTTCACACCTATGAGTACACCGAGAACTATCTTCGGTGTGTCCTTCGGATTCTCGGAGAAGCTCACACCATGGGAAATATTCAAATGCGCGACCGGCTGGTCAAGGCAGGAACGTTTCCGATGGGGATCGATGTGGAGCGTTTCACAAGGGCCGCAGAGTCACCGGACATTCGGGCAGAGAGCCGGCAGCTTCGCGATTCCCTCTCCGTTGAAAAAATAATTCTCTCCGTCGATCGACTCGATTATACTAAAGGGATCCTCAACAGGCTTGAAGCATACGAACATCTTCTGGAATCGCGCAAGGAACACCGGCGTGCAGTCGTTCTGGTGATGATCGTGGTCCCTTCGAGGACCGGTGTCCGGCAATACGCGCGCATGAAGAAACAAATCGAAGAAACTGTCGGGCGGATCAACGGAAGATTCGGGACCGTCGGGTGGAGCCCCATCATCTATCAATATCGGGCTGTTCCGTTTCTTTCCCTCGTTGCGTACTATGCCGCCAGCGACATTGCTCTTGTGACGCCGCTGCGTGATGGAATGAATCTCATCGCCAAGGAATACATTGCGTCCCGGGTGGATGAAACCGGGGTACTCATTCTGAGCGAAATGGCAGGCGCAGCCAAGGAACTGGGAGAGGCCCTGGTGATCAATCCGAACTACAAGGACGAGATCGCTGCGGCCATGCAAGAGGCGCTGACAATGCCCAAGGAGGAGCAGCAACGCCGAAACCGCGTGATGAGAGAGCGCATAACACGCTATAACGTCGTCCGATGGGCCAACGATTTCGTAGGGCAGCTTCAATCGATCCGGGGACTCCAACAGGCTTTGTCCGTGAAGATGCTTTCTTCCCACGCAAGAACCGGACTGCTGGAGCATTTCGCCCGGGCCCAACGGAAAGGGATTTATCTTGACTATGACGGCACGCTTTCACCCTTCGTCCGCCGTCCGGAAGATGCCGTTCCGTCTCAATCCATCATTAAAACATTGAAAACACTCGCGGCCAACGAAAGCACCATGGTGACCATCATCAGCGGGCGAAAGCGCGACTTTCTGGAAGAGTGGTTCAAGGAAATTCCGGTGAGACTGGTAGCCGAGCATGGTGTTTGGGTGAAGGAACCGGAACAAGAGTGGACGCTCATGAAGCCTCTGAACACGGTCTGGAAGGAATCGGTCATGCCAATTCTTGAACAGCACGCGGAACGGCTTCCGGGCTCTTTTGTGGAAGAAAAGGAATATTCGGTGGTGTGGCACTTTCGAGGTGCGGATCCGGAACACGGTGAATTGATGGCCGCAGAACTGATGGATACTCTCATAGTGTTCACGGCAAATGTCGAAGCGCAGGTTTTGCGCGGGAATAAGATCGTCGAAGTGCGGTCTCTGGGCGTGACAAAGGGGATCGTCGGTGAAGAGCTTATTCGACGAGCAAACCATGATTTTGTGCTCTTTATCGGTGATGACTGGACAGACGAAGACCTCTTCAGGGTATTGCCGACAACCGCCTACTCCATCAAAGTCGGAATGGCAAAAACACACGCCCGCTGGATGGTTCAGGGGGTGGAAGACGTACACGCCCTCCTTGGCATTCTGGCAGAGCATTCCTGAGAACTCCCACCGCTGGAAGGAATTGCATGTGGGGGAAGCATTGGATACTTTTAAGCAAAAAGAAAGGTAATACCATGGACAAAAAAAAACTCATTGAAACCATGGAAGGGCATTTGCGCACCTTCGATCAGGAAATTCAGAAGCTGACCGCGAGGGCAGAAAAGGCCGGCACAGAAATGAAAGCCGACCTCAAGGCACAGCTGAAGAATCTTCGGGTCCAGCGTGATCAGACACACAAAGATCTGGCAGCCCTCAAGGAAAAGGGTGAAGGGGCCTGGGAGAAACTCCGCGGTGGAATGGAAGCCGCATGGCGCGATCTTAAGCATGGCCTTGACAAGACCGTCGATCGATTCAAATAAGGCCGGGAGGTCGTATGGAACAGATTCAGATCCTCATGTCATCCCTGAAACAGTTCTGGGAACAACTGGCCACGACTCTTCCCAAGGTATTCCTTGCCCTTGTTCTTCTCACATTCGGCTGGATCCTGGCAAAGCTGGTCCGTAAGGCAACACTTCGTGTGCTCCGCCTTTTGCGCGTCGACGTTGTGGCGGAAAAATCCGGCATCGAGGATTTTCTCTTGCGGGGTGATATCAAATTCACCGCCGTGACGTTGCTCGCCAGCCTCGTCTACTGGATTGTACTATTTACCGTCGTCCTCGCGGTCTTAAACAGCATGGGACTGGAAGTTGCTGCGCAGCTCTTCAACAGGATCATCCTTTACCTTCCGAACGTTGTTGTTGCCGTCATCGTGCTCATTTTCGGTGCCCAGTTTGCCCGGTTCGTGCAGGGAATCGCGTTTGCGTATTTAAGCAATATCGGGATCGGCGGAGCCGAGATCATGAGCTTGGTGGCCCAATATACGCTTCTGTTCTTCGTGGTTTCCGTCGCCCTCGAGCAACTGCAAATTGGCGGACAGATCCTCGTTTCCGGATTTCAGATCGCGTTCGGTGCGCTGTGCCTTGCGTTAGCGCTCGCATTCGGGCTCGGCGGAAAGGACTGGGCCGCCGGGATCCTCCAACGGATGACCAGGAAATAGCCTCACGCCGGCATGATCATTGACTGTCACACCCATATCAATAATTATCACGACGAAGGAAAAGAGTCGCTGCAAGAATGCCTTGCAAACCTTCAGCGTGAGATGCGATTGAACCGCGTGGACATGGCCATGGTGTTGACGTCTTATAAGCTTGTTCCGGGGAGGCCTTCAACGAGGGATGCCGTGATGGCGACCCGCGACCTCCGGAACATTTTCATTGTGGCCGGACTCAGCTATCTGAATTTTCGGGAAGATGATCTGGTGGAACTGCGGGAATACCTCAAAGAGGGTTGGGTCCGCGGGTTGAAGCTGTATCCGGGATATGAGCCTTTCTATCCCAATGATCCGAAGCTGCACAAAGCGTATGAGTTAGCTGCAGAATTCGGCGTGCCCATGATGATCCATTCGGGGGATACCTATGACCCAAAGGGGCGTGTGCGGTTCGCCCATCCGCTTCACATCGATGACGTTGCGGTCGATTTTCCCGATGTGAACATCATTATTTGCCATATCGGGAATCCGTGGATACGAGACTGCATGGAAGTGGTGTACAAGAACAAAAATGTCTATACGGACATTTCTGGCCTTGTTCTGGGCGATTTTTCTGACCGGTTTGAAGCCTATATGCAGAAGCAACTGCAGGATATGCTGAGTTATGGGGTAGAGCCTGACAAAGTGTTGTATGGTACCGATTGGCCGATCTCATCGATGGACTCGTACGTCCGGTTCATGAGTGAATTGCCCCTTCCCGAAAAAGACAAAAAGAAGATCCTCTTTGAGAATTCCGTCCGGCTGTTTCACCTTCCTTCGACAATTCAGAAAACCAACGATTTCAACTTCCTCGGCTGGTTGAAGTAGATTTCAAACATTCCGTGTCGTGAGTTTCTTCACGAGCGGCAGGGTTGCAAAAGAGACCAGGCCCATCAGAATAAACGCGCCCGGATACCCAATGGCAGGCTGCATCCTTCCCACCGCAAATGCAGACCAGGACTCGCAAAGGTTGGTTGCACCCATGTATGCGCTGAATTGGGTGGCGGCAAGAGACGGATGCGTCGCATCCATCATCATGGCATAACTGGATGAGACAAACAAACCGATGGAGAAGTACAGGAGTGTCATTCCGGCAACATGCCAGGCGGGGAGCCCGCCGTCCGCCACGATATCCAGAATACCGATCAGCAACACAGCACTTGCCATGACGGTGAGAAAGACCCTTACCGATGCTGTTCGACCGATGCGATCTGCGTAGTACCCTCCGATCAAGGAACCGGCGATCATGGCGACAATGGCAGGAACGAAAAAGAACCATCCCACATCACCGGTTGTCAATCCCCGATCGATCAGAAAAGGCCCCGCCACACTTCCGACGGCTTCATAGCCGGCGCCTGAGATCGCAGCAAACATAAGAACATACGCCGCCTGGCGTAAGCGTCCTACCTCCTGCAAGGTTTTGACAAGTGCCGGGAACGAAACAGGAGGCCGGTCGCTTGGATCTTGCGGCGAGGGTGTGCGTGCGAAAAGAAGTAAAAGCGATGATCCCCAAATCACTCCGAGCAAGAGCAGAACAATGCCGGAAAACCCCACCCAATCCATCGCAATCAACGCTCCGCCGCCGAGCAACGATCTGCCGGTGAGCATTCCGGCCTGCATCCAGCCGTTCAGAGAGCCGCGTTCCTCCGCATTCGCAGATCGGATGCAGAGAGCGTCAATGGCGACATCCTGAGTTGCCGCGCTGATGGAATGGAGAGCAAGAAAACCGAATACCCATGAAAACTGATCATGGAGATCAAGGGCGAGAAGGGGGAGTAGAGTGATTCCCATCAGCAATTGGGAAGCGATGATCCAGCGCGAAAGTGGCCATCGGTGTTGCAGCACATCGATGGCCGGTGCCCAGAGGACTTTGAACGCCCAGGGAAGGACGAGAATGGAAGTGAGCGTCGTTATGTCAGCGACGGGAATACCCTGTGAGCGCAGAACAGAGGGAAGGGCCCACCAGAGGAAACCAATAGGTGCACCCTCACTCAAGTAGAGGACGGAGAAAAAGAACGCCCGTTTACGGCGTGAGGAGAAGAAATCCAATCACTTTGGCCTGAAATGCGGATTGTGCCATTCAAGGAGGGTGGCATATCCTTGGGATTCCTTGTCCGAGGTCATATAGGCCGGCAAGAGCCGTTTCAGAGAGAATCCATTCGAGAATTGCACGGTGAGAACCGGATCAAAAATGTCTTTCTGTATGACCTTGGCAATATATTCTTCGGCGGAAAGGGTTGCGGAATGTTCGGCATAACCGGGAATGCGCCCACCCAGGATGATTTGTTTGAGATTTCGCTCGATGGCAAGCTGTTTTCTCGCGTCATAAAGTCTTCGCGCCAACCCTCGTCCCTGATACTCGGGATCAACCATGATCTCAATTCCGTACAGGGTCTCACCATCCGGGTTATGGTTCCGTATGAACCCGGCATCGGCAATGTCCCGCCAGTTGTGCTTCTCGCCGTAGGAATCAAAATCAATAACCAGGCTGCTTGATGACCCGATGACCGCGGCCTGAAACTCAATGCACTGCTGGCCTTCCGGGAAAATCTCCAGTTGACTCTGGATTTGTTCCTTGACCCATGGTTTCATTCCGGGAAAACACTTCCCCTGGAGATTGACGAGATCATCATAATCGGTTATCCGGATCTGGCGCAGATGGATTGCTCCTTCGAAATGTCCTTTGTTCAACTGTTCTGACATGGTGCCTCCCAAAAAAATATACCCTCCTCATGACTGACCTGCAAGGAAAAAGGGAAGGATGTTTAGTTTCTTTCCGAATTAAATTGTATTTTTCCCGCTGCCTTTCATTGCCAAACCGCTAATTCAACATGCACATGCACGAATTGCCAACTCCTGCACTTTTGATCGATCTGGACATCCTGGAACGCAACCTGTCCGGGATGCAGAAGAAGGCGGATCAACTCGGTGTTTCTCTTCGCCCCCACATCAAGACCCACAAGTCTCTCGAAATCGGAAAACGCCAGCGGGAACTTGGAGCAAAGGGAATAACGGTTTCGACATTTCATGAGGCGGAAGTGTTCGCGAACGCGGGATTTGACGATATCACCTGGGCATTCCCATTTCCCCCGGTCTACGCGCCAAAGTTTGCAGGCATTTCCGAAACCACCACCCTCCGGTTGATGATCGATAGCAAGGAGGCAAAGGGACATCTCGACAAGCTTGCACGAACATTGAACCGAAAGATCCATGTTTGGCTCAAAATCGACTGCGGCTACCATCGCGCAGGAGTCGATCCGAAATCTCCAGAGGCCGAAGGGCTTGTAAAGGCATTATCCGAATCCAAGGTGCTGGCATTCGACGGCATTCTCTCGCATTCCGGCCACTCGTATTACGCCAGACAGCGCGAGGAGATCGTTCCTTTTGCTCACGAAGAACGTGATACCATGACCGCGTTTGCAGAGCGCATGAGGAGCAAGGGCTATGTGATTCCCGCAATCAGTATCGGTTCTACGCCAGTCATGTCGGTTATTGAGGATTTAAAAGGGATCAACGAAGTCCGGCCTGGTAATTACGCGTTCTATGATTATACTCAGGCGATGATTGGAAGCTGTAGCGTGGGAGACTGTGCTCTCACCGTGCTGGCATCCGTGATTTCCCATCAACCCGGGTCGTCGCACTTTGTGACCGATGCCGGGGCCCTTGCACTCTCAAAGGATGCGGGTCCAACCCACGTCAAGAACCAGATGGGCATGGGGATCATTTTTGAAAATTACGAGAGAAAGCGTCTTGCGGCCCATTTGCAGTTAACAACGTTGTCGCAGGAGCATGGCAAGGTAACGGCCGCGGCCAGTCAGATGATCGAGGGCAAATATGTAGTCGGGGATCGTGTGCGGATTCTTGAACATCATTCATGTCTGACGGCTGCAAATTTCGATCAGTATTACGTCGTCAGGGAAGAGGAAGTGGTGGAGGAATGGAAGATTTGGCGGGGGAGGGTCTAGTGATTGCGGATTTCGGATTGAGGATTGCGGACTGCGAGCATCAGGGGATTGATGGCTAAGACTTCAACATTGGAAACCACGGAAGTCCGCTTTGAAAGCAACGGGCTTAGCAGGGACACACTGGTTGAGCTGTTCAGGGGGATGCTGTTGCCGAGAATGATCGAAGAGAAAATGCTTCTGCTGATCCGTCAGGGAAAGCTCAGCAAGTGGTTTTCCGGCGTGGGTCAGGAGGCGATCTCGGTCGGGGTTACGCACGCTCTTCGTGATTCAGACTATATCCTTCCGCTTCACCGCAATCTCGGCGTGTTTACATCCCGTACCATGCCTTTGCAGAAGCTGTTTGCACAATGGCAGGGAAAACGCTCGGGATTCACAAAGGCCAGGGACCGGTCGTTTCACTTTGGAGCGCCGGAATACAGAGTGATTGGCATGATTTCGCAACTTGGAGCTATGTTGGGGGTTGCAGACGGCCTTGCGCTCGCCAGCAACCTTGACGGTCGCGACGATATTGCGCTTGTGTTTTCGGGAGACGGCGGCACGAGCGAGGGAGATTTTCACGAGGCGGTGAATGTCGCAGCTGTCTGGGACCTGCCTGTTATTTTCCTGATCGAGAATAACGGATACGGCCTGTCCACGCCGTCTCATGAGCAATTCCGGTGCCGACAGATGATCGACAAAGCGATCGGGTATGGGATCGAGGGTATCAAGGTGGATGGGAATAACATCCTCGATGTCTACAGCACGACAAAACGCATCGCAGAACAGATGCGCCGCGACCGAAAGCCCGTGATTCTGGAAGCAATGACCTTTCGCCTGCGCGGTCATGAAGAGGCCTCCGGGGTCAAGTATGTTCCCCCTTCACTGATTGAAGAATGGAAAAAACGCGATCCGGTGATGAATTTTGAGGAACATCTTCGCACTTCTGAAGTATTGACTGAAGCGGCGATCAAAACAATTCGAACAGAGTTCAAGGAAGCCATAGATGTTGCGTGGAACGCGGCACTGCTGGAACCGGATGTCACGGCCTCAGAAGAGGAGGAACTCCGCGATGTGTATGCGGCGGCACCGCAGGAACCTGGTACCCCACCGGCAGATCGCGGGCCGTCGAAGCGCTTTGTTGATGCAATAGCCGAAGGGCTCCGGCAGGGAATGGAATTTGATCCGAAGCTTGTCCTCATGGGCCAGGACATCGCCGAATATGGTGGCGTGTTTAAAGTGACCGAAGGGTTTGTTCAGAAGTTCGGCAAAGAGCGGGTACGTAATACTCCGCTGTGCGAATCGGCGATCATCGCAACAGGGCTCGGTCTCTCTCTGGCCGGCCGTGCATCGATGGTGGAAATGCAATTCGCGGACTTTGTAAGCTGTGGGTTCAACCAGATTGTGAACAATCTGGCAAAGACCCACTTTCGATGGGGTCATGGAGTGAACGTCACTGTCCGCATGCCTACCGGCGCGGGAGTCGGAGCCGGGCCGTTCCATTCACAAAGCACGGAGGCGTGGTTTACGCATATCCCCGGTTTGCGCGTAGTCTATCCGGCAACACCGTTTGATGCCAAGGGGTTGCTGACGGCTGCGCTTCGCGAGCCAAATCCTGTTTTGTTCTTTGAACACAAGCATCTTTACAGGAGCCTTGAAGGGCCGGTACCGGATGAGTATTATACGATTCCACTGGGTCAAGCAAGCGTGGTTCAGGAAGGGGCGGACATCACGCTGGTGACGTACGGATTGGGTGTGCACTGGGCACTGGAAGTCTCGAGGGAATTCAAAGAGAGCGGCATCGAAATCATCGACCTTCGGACCTTGCTCCCATGGGATCGCGAAACAGTGTTTGCTTCTGTTCGAAAAACAAACCGGTGCCTTGTTCTTCATGAAGATACGCTGGTCGGCGGGTTCGGCGGTGAAATTGGGTCATCGATCCAGGAGGAGTGCTTTCGTTTTCTCGATGCTCCGGTTATGCGGCTGGGATCCCTCGAAACACCGGTGCCGTTCAACACAGAGCTCGAAAAGCAGTTCCTTGCCAAGAGCAGACTGAACGGGAAACTTACCGAACTTCTTTCTTATTGAGCAATGACAATGCAAACCCTCAAAAACTCAGTGGTTTTGATTACCGGCGCGAGCAGCGGAATTGGGCGTTCCTGTTCCGTGAAATTTGCCGACGCCGGGGCTCGTCTGATCCTGGCGGCCCGACGGAAAGACCGGCTGGATGCTATCGCCCTCAACCTTGGGAAGAACACTGACGTGTTGACCCTGCAACTCGACGTCAGGGATCACCAGGCCGTTGGGAAAGTGTTGGGAGATCTTCCAAAGCAATGGCAGGGGGTCGATGTTCTCGTCAATAATGCAGGATTGAGCCGCGGGCTTGATAAGCTTCACGAAGGGAAGATTGATGATTGGGAGGAGATGATTGATACAAACATAAAAGGCCTCCTCTATGTAAGCAGGGCGATTATCCCGGGGATGGTGAGCCGCGGGAAAGGGACGATTATTAACATCGGGTCCGTTGCCGGTCATGAGGTGTACCCGCGCGGCAATGTGTATAGTGCCACCAAGTTTGCCGTTGACGCGTTGACCAGGGGATTACGAATGGACCTCATGGACACGCCGCTGCGCGTGTGTACTGTCGATCCCGGGCTTGTCGAAACGGAGTTCAGTATGGTGCGATTCAGGGGTGATGAGGAGAAGGCAAAGGTTGTCTATCAAAATTTAGAGCCGCTGAAGCCCGACGATGTTGCGGAGGCGGTGGTGTTTTGCGCAACCCGGCCGCCACATGTGCAGATTGCGGAGATGATCGTGTTGCCGACGGCGCAGGCCTCAACGACCATGGTGCATAGGAAAACAAACTAGGGTGAAGTCCGATTTCTTCAGCTGAACTCACTGTGCAGAAATCGGGCATCATGCTGGCATGTCCAAACTCTTTCTTGTCATAGGATCTCTTCTGGCACTGACCGGTGTGGCCGCGGGCGCTTTTGGAGCACACACTCTTCGCGACGTCCTGAGCATTGAACGCCTCGAGGTGTTCCATACCGCTGTCCGGTACCAGATGTATCATGCTTTCGCCCTTTTTGTCGCCGGATGGGCTTTGGATAAGTATGAACGGCGTCAATTCGTCAAAGCCGGCTGGATGTTTCTGGCGGGGGTTGCACTCTTTTCGGGAAGCCTGTACATTCTAGTTGCCACCGAAGTCCGGTGGCTGGGTGCCGTGACGCCGGTGGGCGGAATGGCATTTTTGGCCGGTTGGTTCTTTCTTGCAAAGGGATTTTGGAAACTGCGATGATCTTCAACGCCGATAGAAAACAAGAACGACTCGAAAACGTGTTTGAACGCTTTCGCCGCAATATTGTGGGCCATAACCAGAAATTCCGCACACCCTACGGCGAACAGCGGATTCTCTACGCAGACTGGACGGCAAGCGGCCGGCTGTATCTTCCGATCGAGCGTGCCATGATGGAAACCTTCGGGCCGTTTGTCGGCAACACGCATTCCGAGTCTAACGTCACAGGCACCACAATGACTCAGGCGTATCACCGGGCAAACGCCATCATCAAGAAGCATGTAAACGCAAGCCCGGATGACGTGTTGCTGAACGTTGGGTTTGGCATGACGGCCGCGATCAACAAGCTCCAGCGCATCTTGGGGCTGAAAATACCCGAGCGGTTCGAAAAGAAAATCGCACTCAAGGACAAAGACCGGCCGGTGGTGTTTGTCACGCACATGGAGCATCATTCGAATCAAACGACCTGGCAGGAGACCGTTGCCGACGTTGTAGTGATAAGGCAGACAGGCGAGGGATTGGTGGACCTTGATGACCTGCGCCAGCTTCTCAAGAAGCATAAAAGCCGCAAGCTGAAGATCGGCTCATTCTCGGCGTGTTCCAATGTTACCGGCATTGAATTGCCTGTGCACACATTGGCGCGAGTCATGCACGAGCACGGTGGTGTCTGCTTCGTCGATTATGCGGCATCTGCTCCGTACGTTCCCATCAACATGCATCCGGCGGACCCGAAGGAAAAACTAGACGCGATCATTTTCTCCCCGCACAAATTCCTCGGCGGCCCCGGATCTTCCGGCGTGCTTATTTTCGATTCGCATCTCTACCATCTCAAATCGCCAGATCAACCCGGCGGGGGAACAGTCCTTTGGACGAACCCGTGGGGGAAGCACCGGTTCAAGCCGGAGATAGAGGAACGCGAAGACGGAGGAACACCTGGATTTCTTCAGGCCATTAAAGCCGCTCTCACCATTCAGCTCAAAGAGGAAATGGGCACGGAATTAATGAGAAAGCGGGAAGAAGAACTTGTGGCAAAAATCTTCGAGGGATTGACCGGTATTCCGGGTCTTATTGTCCTCGCCGACAATATCCGGAAACGGCTGGGGATGATTTCATTCTACTTCGAGCACATCCACTACAACCTTATTGTGAGACTGCTGAACGATCGGTTTGGAATTCAAATGCGCGGAGGATGTTCATGTGCAGGAACGTATGGCCACTATCTTCTTCACGTGGACAAGTACACATCAAAACGAATCACCGACAAGATCAATCACGGTGACATGTCGACAAAGCCCGGCTGGGTAAGAATGTCGATCCATCCCACCACCACTGATGCCGAGGTTGTGACCATTATTGGAGCTCTGCGGGAGATTGGAAAGAAAGCAAAAGAATGGGAATCCGACTATCAGTATGATGCACGCCTGAACGAATTCCGGCACAAGAATGACCTTCACACGATCGCAAGTCCCATCGACGGTTGGTTTGAACTGAAGTGAGCGCCCCCGCTGCTTGACGGCGGAATTACGGAAGGGTTACCAACACCGTAGTGGTCTTTTCGTATTCGCTGTTGATCTCCATCGTTCCCCCATGAAGTTCCACCAGCCGCCGGGCGACCGTTAATCCAAGACCCTGCCCCTGCTGCTCGTATACCTGCCGTTCAAACTGCACAAACGCTCCGATCTGCGAGATCTGTTCCGCAGTGATTCCGCGCCCCTGGTCGGTCACAGAAAACAAGAACTTATCGTTGCGATTCTCCGATCGAACAAGAACATGAGTGCCGGTTTTTGAATACCGGAAGCCGTTGTCGACCAATTCTTCAACAATTTTCGAGAAATACTTCGGAGAAACCGATACACGCCCGGCGCTCAGGTGCAGGTACAGGTCGGCCGTTCGGCCAAAATCACTTGCCTTCTGAACAGCGATCTGCTCAATGGAGCGCTCCGCCTCGGGGGTTTCGGAATCGAACAGCTCCTTCTTGTGCATCTCTGCCTGGTGGAACTCCATTTGCGCATATAAAAGGTAGTTTTCCACCAGCCGCTCGAGCCGCTTCGCGTTCCTGTGTATCCGCTCGGCCATTCGTCCGACCTCCAACGGTTCAAGGTTGTCAAATTGTTTTCGCATGATGTCGGAGTATCCCAGAATCCCGTTAAGCGGAGTGCGCATTTCGTGTGGAACGGTTATAGACATTGATGCACGAAGTTCGTCCAAACGCTTGGAGGCCTGCAGGGAGACTTTTTGATGCTTGTCGAGGCGTGTTTTGACGGCGGCGAGCAGCACTTCCGGCGCGAAGGGTTTCGGAATAAAATCATCAGCGCCCAGCTGCATGGATTGTCGCATGACGCTCATTTCAGACATGCCAGTGATGAAAATGAGAGGAATGGTGGACGTCGCTTGATCATTCCGGATGGCGCTTAACATGCTGTAACCGTCGCCCCGCTCCATTTGAATATCGCTGAGAATCAGATCGGGAGCATGTTGCCGGGCCAATTCGAATCCCTCAGCCCCGTTTTCCGCACCGATCGCTTCATATCCATGCGATTTCAGTATGGTCATGATCATCAACCGCTGCATTTTTTCATCCTCAACAACAAGAATTCTTGCCATCTCTTTTTTTCAACGAATAGTTCTGAATGAAACAAACAGGAATGAATACCTAATTAAGAAAGTTTTCCCGTAAAACAAAACTGAATCGGATGATGAATTATGTCATCACGTGGTGATGGAATCATGTAGTCATGTGGTGCGAGCAGCGCGATGTCGATCAATCCAATATCCCCACGCAACAAACAGCCACATCGCAAGCCCCACATATCCCAGAGTGTCTGACTCCGGCGGAGGCGGACCAAAAAGATTCCCGAGATACACAAGAACGAGAAAAATGATCAATGCCCAAAAGCTCCATGAACCGGTGCGGTCTATTGGCTTGGTCGACTGCATGTAAAGCCAAACGCCTCCGAGAAATAATCCGATTTCAAGGATGAGTGTTCCCACAAGCGAGTTCCAGAGTCCAAATCCGACGACCGTTTCATATCCGGGCAAAAGGGGAAGGTCCGGCCGATGAGTGACAAGATCCAGAATCCAATGACTCAGTACGCCAATTCCGACAACCAACGCCGCCTTGCGGTCTTTCCGGAGGAAAAAATAGACACCGCCAAGCAGAATCGACCACACGACGACTCCGCCCAGACTGTGGGAATAGGGATAGTTGTAGAAATCGAGTGGCGTTACGACGGTGTTTCCGGGATCAACGCGAACGTTCTCAATGCCCAGAATGAGAAACAGCGGCCAAAGAAGATCGATGAACGATGTGGAAAGGATCATGGTCCCGAGCGAAACACGCGGAGCCGCTTTCTTCGCCGCCAGCGCGACTGCAAAATGTCCTATGAACATGGATTGATCCTTTTCTGTGAAATTTGCAAGTCTACGGGATATTCAATAGTGCGTCTTCGTTCCAGAACCCCCGAATGGCAGTTCTCAGTCTACGCATTTCTGCCGAGAATTTCCCGGGTTCTTCCCAGAATGGGAAATGGGCGGAATACTCGAACCAAACGAGTTCCTTTTTTGGAGCTCGAAGATTGCTGAAATATTCGGCAGCGAGAACCGAAGGTGTGTTGTAGTCGTGCCGCCCCAGGAAGAAATAGATCGGAATGGAAAACTCGACGAGTGTTTCCTCCAGGGGGTACATCGGCACATCTTCGCGCATACGCCTCGAAACCATTGACGCCCCTTTCGGAACATTCAAAATGTCGAACAGATCATACTCCGGCGCCCAGAGCCCCGTCATGAGGATCGGTCCGTATCCCCTTGCCGCCCGGATTTCTCCTCCGTAACGAAATAAATCCTCTTCGGTAATTGCTTCCCCCCGTAAGAGTCTTTCCATGAGCTGTTGATCGCGATGGGCCTTTGCCATGTTATAAAGAAATCTCCGCTGAACCACGTACCGCCGCAGAGAATCCGCCGACAGTTGTCCCATTCCGACATACGCCGAATAGTATTCAGGATGTTCCTTGATTGCCAGCAAGCCCAGCAGGGTTCCCCAGGAATGCGCTAGAAGAACGAGCCGATTCTTGCCAAATCGTCGAAGCAAGCTGGTGGTGAGTTCATAGGTATCGTTCAGCGTTTGACGAACGGTGAGGGAATCGGACTCAACTCCGGCGTTGTATGATTTTCCCGCTCCCCTGCGATCCCAGTGGACCACAACAAACTCACGCTCCAAATCCTGCTGAAACGAGTGAGCCAGGAACATTGCCGGCATGCCGGGACCGCCGTGCAAAAAGAGGATAATCGGGTTCGTTGAATCGGCGCTTCGGATGAGAATGAATTGATCGACTCCACCAAGAGAAACTGTCTCAAGAGCCGCGACGCTGCCGGAGAGACGATTTCCCTGTTCATCGAGAATTTCCGGCGTTGTGCCTCGGAAGACGATGAACTCGAGTGTCACGGCGGCAATAAGCACCGAAACGACACCGGCACAGATCACGAATATCATTCGAACAACAGATCGGGTGTGTGGTTTCATCCTAGTCACGTCAAAATACTTCAAAAAACCCGAATCACCAAGCGTGTGCAGGAAAAACGACCGTGCACGTGTTTTATCGAAAATGATTTGAGCCTGTGGGCGGTTACGAGTATTTCTAGTTCATCATTTTGACAAACGAACCACGTCGGGTAGATGGGTTAATGCAGAAGGGGGAAGAAATGAAAGTAATAGAACCAATCGGCAGAAACGGTCGATTATAGGCCTATTAAATTGATTCTGGAACCTCGTTCGTTCAAAACGGCCCGGTATTGCTCGCGATGGGGGGGACTGAGAAAGCTGGACTCAATGAACTGTACGGCATTCGGCAGAGTTTCCCTGAAGGATTTCAAGGAATTCTGAAGAACAACGTCACTTATGTCAAGGGATTTCGCCAGGGCGAGGAAATCGTTCTTCCGGAGCTGGCGCTTCTTCCCATTCACTGTTAGTGCCATCTCATCGAGGTCTTCGGGTAGAGCGATCTTGGTTGGCACGAGGTCGTAGACGGGAGAGAGGCCGATAATACCATCCTTGGTGCTGAGAAGCGAAAAATTTTTCAGATGCATGTCTGCGTTTCCTGTGAGGAATGAGAACAGGGCAACATGGAAGAATTCAAGGAGATCAAAGCCTCTGTTTTCTGAGAAGCGTTTTATGATCTTTCCCGCCCGCTCCATGGAACCATTGTACTTGTGTTCGGTGAGTTTCTCGTCGAGTTGGCAAAAATCCTCCATGTGAAATTTTTCGCGATCGACGCGATCGACGCGTCGTGTAATGTAGGCGAGTTCACCGGACCTGAGCCGAATGAGGGAATGCGGAACCGTTCGTATTTTGAATAGCTCGGCAAGATGAAGCGTCACATCTTCAAGCTCCGGCAGGGAATCGTACTCTTCTGAGGGCGGCTTCAGAACGTACTGCCCCCACATTCCGACAATAGTTAGGCGATTTCTTTTTACGGCTTCGTGGAATGTCTCAACATCCATGGAAATCTTGGCTTGGACACCGGTGACGCTGATGCTGCTTTGCACGATTTGCCCGGCAAGGGCGTACATTTCATTGAGTGCATAAGGAATTTCCGGGGGATCGGGAGTTCCGAAGAATTTCCGGCTGCACGCAGCGTGGAAATCCCGTCCAGCATCATCGAGCGGTTGGTAGCACGAGAGGCATCGCTTTTCGCTCATCTAGGCTCTCCCTCCTGTTCAGGCACGATGCTTACGGCTCCGATGCAGTCCCTGCAGCATGCCAGAAGCAGTCCCATCCTGTCTCTCGGATTCAACTTCCAGGTCTTTTCCGCGATTTCCAAAAGCCATCCCTCTGGAATGAGACCATCGAAAAACGGGATCATGGTGTTGCTCGAGTATTCCTCTGAGCGAAGTGGAAGGGTAAGGCTTACCGGAACGGCTTCGGGGCTCTCCAGATACGATTTGTTGTACTGAAAGTGGTATCCTGCATCGTCTTCGAAAATCCGACCTGCCGCTTTCTCCTTGAACATCACAGTTGCAGATCTACTCATCGGCTTCCTCCGACGGTGATTTGACAGGCCCCAGTTCGTGCCCGAAGAGGGCAAGAACTTGATTGACCTTGTCCATCCGCAGGCTGTTCTTTCCCTGTTCTAGCTCTCGTACGAGTCGCAGTCCCACTCCAGATCGCTTTGCGAGGTCTTCTTGGGTCATCCCAAGGGCCTTCCGTCTGGTTTTCACGAATGATATCAGGTGGTTTTCCATCGCCTATGATCCTTTCGAGAACAAATTATACCATTTCGGGTATAATGTCAATACCAAATATAAAGTTTATACCCCTATGGGTATAATTCATCTAAAATGGCCATGTGAATACCCTTTCGGGTATAGCACACGACAAACACACGATGGAAATTTTAATAGTGGAACAATGATCCAACCCCTCAATGACGATAATGATCTGGATGTTGATCTTGTCTGCAGGCTTGAGGGAAAGCAGGCGGAATGGACACAGGCAGACCTGAAATGGGTTGTGGGGAATCGGCTCAAACAGAACCGGACAATCGAAAAACTCCTCGTTCTCCCTGATGGCCGGAGATGCTGGACGATCAAGTACTCGGAGTCTGCAAAATTCCATATGGATGTATTGCCAGCTATTGTCAGTAGCGGATACCGCACTGTCCTGGAAAAAGCATTTGCTGCGCGGGACATCGTTGGAGTTGATTCCCTGGCAATCAGAATCACGGATAAGAAGGAGGCAAATTACAGGACGGCAACACGTCCCGAGGAATGGTTAAAGTGCAACCCATTCGGATATGCCATTTGGTTCGAGCAAACGGGGAGCCTGCTATTTGGGAAGTCATCGATCATAAGGGAGGGACTTCAACCGGTTCCTCTTTATCGCAAAGAAAAACTACCTCTTCAGAGGGTAGTCCAACTCCTCAAGCGCCACAGAGATATGATGTTCAATGGCGAAGATGACAAACCGATTTCAATAATCATCACAACGCTGGCGGCACGCGCTTACCGCAAGGAAGCAAACATCATTGACGCGCTACTGAATATCGTCCGCCAAATGCCTAATGAAATCGAGGAACGGTACTCGCCGAAACACGGCAGGAATATCAGATGGATTGTCAATCCTGTCAATCCCGAAGAAAATTTCGCAGACAAATGGCCGGATGAGCGCAAAAAGGAAGAAAATTTCTATCGCTGGATGCGACAGGTAGACTTGGACTTACAGAACGTCATACAACAGAGGGGAATCCCCATGATTCAAGAATCATTGGAAAAACCGTTCGGTAAGGACACGGTGAGGAAGGCCATTGGCAGCTACGCAGAGAATCTCCGAATACTCAGGGAAAGCGGAGGAATGAGAATGGCTGCCGGAACGGGGGCCCTTGGAAGCGTCGGCCCAACAACTGTGAAGAAGCATACATTCCATGGTCGGTGATCGAACGCATACTGTGAATTTTGCTCTTCAGGGCAATAGAATACGAACTCTGTTTCCAGCGTCAGATCTGGTTGTGAGCCCGTTCAAACTTGTTTGGAGGCACAGCATCACGCCTTCCAGTCTGAGTGCCACCTACGATGTCGAACTCGTCTATGTTAGGGATGATCATCCGAAGGTGTATATAGTGAATTCAAAGTTAGCCCTTTATCCGGGTGAATTGACACTTCCACATGTCTACGATAGTGAAAGACAATGGCTCTGTCTATATCGCAAGGGAGGCGGCGAGTGGAAGAGCAATATGTTCTTAGCGGATACGGTTATACCGTGGATTTCTGAATGGTTACTTCATTACGAGTGTTGGCTTTGCACAGGTGAATGGTGGGGTGGGGGAGTGCATTACAGATTGAAAAAGAAGGAAGAAACAGATTGAGCATAAGGCGAGAAAAGAGAACACCAACCGGAAATAGAGAGAAATCGAGAACTCCTCCGCACGGAACGAACGCCAGAAATCCTCTTTTTGGCCGCGTACCAACAGGGTGGTCAGTGAAGAAGTTCTCGGATGTGTTTCGATTTCTGGGATCAGAACCGATCCCCAGAGACCTACTCACGAAAGCAGGGGAGGGGTCACAAACATACTGCATACACTATGGGGACATTCATGCGAAATATACGAAGGAGATCCTAGACTTCGAGGTGGAATCGCAACAAGTGCCCGTTTTGAGGTCTAATGATGTGCTTTCACAAAAGCCTGACTACTTGATGAACGGGGATCTTGTAATTGCAGACGCTTCTGAAGACTATCAGGGGATTGCAGAAGCAGTGGAACTAAGAAATCTCAAAGGCAGGAGGGTGGTGGGGGGATTGCACACAATAACAGCCCGAGATACTGGTGGAGATACCTTACCTGGATACAGAACTTACGCTTTAAGACATCCAGCGGTCAGAAAAAGGATCATGAGGGCAGCAAACGGCCTTTCAGTGTTTGGAATTTCGAAATCAAACCTATCGAAGATTGACATCCTTCTCCCTCCCAGGTAAGAACAAAAGTATATTGCATTGAGGTTGGAGACTTGGGAGGAAGCGATAACAATATTGGAAAATCTCATTGTTGAAAAAGAACTCCGCCGAAAGGCCCTCATGCAGCAACTTCTCACCGGGAAAAAGAGGCTACGTGGATTCAACGAAGAATGGGAAAAGCGAAATCTCAGGGAAGTTCTCATCCCGACATTTCGACCAACGAATAAGCCAAACTCAAGCTTTCTCGCCCTTGGAATAAGAAGTCATGGAAAAGGCACCTTCCTTAAGCGCGAATTTGATCCTTCAAAAATAGATATGGACACACTGTACAGGGTCAAGGAAAACGACCTTATAGTGAACATCACGTTTGCATGGGAGGGAGCTATAGCAATCGTTAATGGGGAAGATGATGGTGCCCTGGTTTCCCATCGATTCCCGACATACACATTCAACAAGAAGGCAGGTGTAGTCGACTATTTCCGTTACGTTATTTTGCAGCCGAGATTGAAATACGTGCTCGGTCTGATTTCACCTGGAGGAGCAGGAAGAAACAGGGTCCTCAGCAAGACGGGCTTCTTAAAGCTGACACTTCAGATGCCTGATGTTAAGGAGCAAGCAGCCATTGCAGATATTCTAAGAGCTGCAGATCGAGAACTGGATCTACTCAGGAACAAACTTGATGCCGTCATGGAACAAAAGAAGGGCTTGTTGCAAAAGCTCCTCACCGGACAAATTCGAGTCAACAGGGTGGACTGATGGCAAAGACATTCAACATCCTAACTATCGACGGCGGCGGGATTAGAGGGGTCTTCCCTGCAAAATTCCTTGCCAATTTCGAAGAGAGGCTTGTTGAGTTGAAGTATCCCAAAACGCATATTTATGAGCATTTTGATTTTATTTCCGGTACGTCGACGGGCGGTATTATTGCGATTGCACTTGCGCTGGGAATACCTGCCAAAGAGATTCACGGCCTATACATGGAACATGCCGCCGCCATCTTTGGGAACCGCCAACCTTGGTGGAAACGAGTGAGCTACTCTAGGTATCAATCTGCTATCCTTGAAGAAAAAGTAAGACAAACATTCAAGAACCATTTCAATGGGGTCGATCCGCGTTTGAGGGACGTCAAGGTTCCTGTTTGCGTCCCAATATTTGATCTGCTCGAGGGAAAACCGTCTGTTTTGAAGTCTAAGTATCACGGGAGATTTAACAAGGACTATCACATTCCGGCTTATCAGGCAGCGTTGGCAACGTCTGCGGCCCCCACATTCTTTGATCCCTACTCAAATTCTTACGAAAGGATCGACTCACAGAGCATCGAATCCTTTTCGAACAAGGTTGATGGAGGGATTTTTGCAAACAATCCCACCCTCCTAGCTCTCATTGAAGTTCAGAAAGGGTTCGGCAAGCGGTTGAATCAATTAAGAATTCTCTCGATTGGAACAGGGTCAAGGAAATACAGCGATGCAAACACGCGAGAGAAATGGGGGTTTTCTTATTGGTTCGGTCGCAGGAGAATCATCGATCTCTTTATGCAGAGCCAGTCACAGCACACAAGCAGTCTTCTGAGCCTTCTTCAAAAAGGGATTGATAGGTCGGAGCAGGAGAATTTCAAATATCTTAGAATAGACGCCGCCTTCGATTCCGATTTTGACGTCGCTCTTGATGAAACGGATCCAGATAAACTGAGAGCGTTGTCAGAAAAAGCTTCATTGGAATTTCAGATGCACGGCAATGAAGTCGTCAACCTCTTTACTTCGAAGAAATAGTGCCGGCCATGGAAACTCCCTCTTTTCGAGAAGATCATATAAGTCAAATCCCTGCTCTTCAATTACTGCAGAATCTGGGCTACCAGTACCTCGATCCCGATGAAGCCCTGAAACTGCGCTATGGGAAAACGACGAACGTTTTGTTGGAGGGAGTTCTTCGCAAGCAACTCGAGAAAATTAATTCAATCCAATACAAAGGTAATGCGTTTGGGTTCTCCCCGCAAAACATTCAGGCAGGGATTGAGGCACTCAAGGACCTTCCTATGCAGGAAGGCTATATGGCGACCTGCGAACATGTTTACAATCTTCTGACGCTGGGGAAATCTCTAGAGCAAACCCTCGATGGAGACAAGAAAAGCTACACGCTCCAATATATAGACTGGGACGACCCGAAGAATAATGTTTTTCATGTGATCGAGGAATTCCCAGTAATGCGCGCTGGAAGTCGTGATCATTATCGACCTGACATCGTTGTTTTTGTCAACGGGATCCCATTCGCGATCATCGAATGCAAGCGGCCCGATCTAAAAGATCCGCTCAAACAAGCAATTTCACAACATCTTCGGAATCAACAGGAAGATGGGATTCGAAATCTATACGTCTATGCCCAGGTTGTCCTGAGCATAGCAACCAACCAAGCACTCTACGGAACCAATGGGACAGAAGAAGAATATTGGGCAAAGTGGGAAGAACGGATCGAAGATCCCAATGAACGAGAAAAATACTTTGATTGTCTTCTTCAATTGAAGAATCGTCCACTGGCGATTGAAGAGAAGGATGCCCTTTTTGCCGATCGATTTCGATATGTGCGGCGGCACTTTGACGAGCTTGAGAAAACGAGGCTCACACGCACAAGCCAGGATGAGTACCTCTACGGCTTGCTCAGAACGGAGCGACTCATTGATTTGGTTCACAATTTTGTTGTCTTCGAAGCCGGAGTCAAGAAAATCGCCAGATATCAACAGTTTTTTGTTCTTAAGAAGACGATGGATCGCATTCGGACTTTCGAGGGGGGGAAACGCAAGGGAGGAGTGATTTGGCATACGCAAGGGAGCGGGAAATCGTTAACTATGGTTATGCTTGCGCAAGCCATTGCCTTGGATAAGTCCATATTGAATCCAAAAATCGTTCTGGTGACGGACCGCGTTGATCTCGATGAACAGATAACCGGAACATTCAAAAAGTGTCGCATTGACGTTCAGAACGCTGTCACCGGTAAAAACCTAATCGGACTCTTGGAAAGCAAGAGTGATGCAGTCATTACAACCATTATTAATAAGTTCGAAACTGCACTGAAGCACGCGCATAAGTCATTTGATTCGCCGGAGATTTTCGTACTTGTCGATGAAGGGCACCGCACGCAATACGGGTCATTTAACATCCAGATGACAAAAGTGCTTCCCAATGCATGCTTTGTCGCAATGACTGGGACGCCTTTGATGAAGAAGGAGAAGAATACAGCTGCTCGGTTTGGAGGGATTATCGATACGTATACTGTCGATGTCGCCGTCAAGGATAAGGCTGTAGTCCCGCTCCTATACGAAGGCAGGCACGCACTCCAAAAGGTCAACGAGAAACCGATCGACACATTTTTTCAAATGGTTTCTGAGCCGCTTACTGAGTATCAGCGAGCGGATCTGAAAAAGAAATTCGCAAGGGCAGAGCCATTAAATGTTGCCGATCAGAAGATTTACGCAATAGCATGGGACTTGAGCATTCACTTTCGCGATACCTGGCAAGGGACGGGGTTCAAGGGACAACTTGTTTGTCAAAGCAAGGACTCGGCGATCCGCTACAAGAACCATCTCGATGAAATTGGAATCGTTTCCACAGAGGTTCTCATATCTCCACCCGATGACCGGGAGGGGGAAGAAAGTGCTTATGGAAAGACCCCGGAGCGCGTAAAGTCATTCTGGGGTCGAATGATGCAGGAGCACGGCACTCCGAAAAAGTACGAGCAGAACATTATCAGTCGTTTCAAAAACCAGCCGAAGCCTGAAATTATCATCGTCGTTGATAAGCTTCTAACAGGTTTTGACGCCCCCCTTAATACGGTCCTCTATTTGACAAGAAAACTACAGGAACACACTCTTTTACAAGCTATAGCAAGAGTTAACCGAATCTATCCTGGAAAGGACTTCGGGTATATCATCGACTATTATGGCGTCCTGGCGGAGCTCGACGAAGCGCTTAAGAATTACTCGAGCTACGAGGATTACGATGCAGCGGATCTCGCTGGGACGGTTACGAACATCCGAGAAGAGGTTAGGAAACTTCCCCAGCGCCAGTCTGAGGTCTGGGAAATATTCAAGACGATCGAAAACAAGAAGGACGAAGAGGCCTTTGAGCGCCTCCTTCGTGATGAAGCACTGCGATCATCATTCTATGAAAGATTGTCGAGGTATTCCCGTTCACTCAGGCTTGCACTGTCAACTATTGAGTTTCACAAAGAAAATCCCGAAGCCACCATCAATAGGTACAAGCAAGAAATGGCTTTCTTCCTTGGCCTTCGATCTTCTGTTGCCCAACGTTATTCCGACGTGATCGACTATTCTGCATATGAAGAGCAGATTCAAAACCTTATCGATAAACACATTGAAACGGATTCAGTGAAGCCGATCACCCGCTTGGTAAATATCTTCGATACGGATGCCTTTGAACAAGAATTAGAGGAGACTGAAGGCGTTGGCGCACGGGCCGACAAAATTGCTTCCAGGACGGCGCGCCATATCACCGAGAAGATGGAAGAAGACCCGGCTTTCTACAAGAAGTTCTCAGAAATGTTGAGAGAGGCAATCAGAGACTACGAAGAGCATCGATTGTCCGAGATTCAATACCTCAATAGAGCAAGGGAGATCATGGATGCAGTTCTGTCATATACAGACAAGGATCTCCCTGCTGAACTTGTCAACCAGGAGGTTGCGCGAGCCTTCTATGGAATATGTCGGTCCGAGCTTGAGCCAAAGATACAGGATGGAGCAGTCCTAAGGCAAACCAGCGTGTCGGCGGCCTTGGCCCTGGACGAAATAGCAAAGCGGCTTATCATGGACGATGGCAAACCTATCATCGATTGGCAGGACAGAGGTGATATTACAGGGAGGGTCCTTATTGAGATCGGTGACTTTCTTATCGATGAAGTGAAAGACAAGTATCATCTAGACATGTCATTCGACGAAATTGATCAGATTGCGGACAGGTGCCTTGAAGTGGCGAAGGTACGTTACAAATGAAAAAAAGGAGCATCGATTTTGGATCGAAGAGGATTGAATATTCCTTAATGTTCAATCATCGCAAAACTCTGGGGATTGCTGTCACCCCTGAAATGGAAGTCGTGGTAAAAGCACCATCGGGGGCCCCGATTGAGAAAATTGATTTTCTTGTAAGAAAACGGGCCGCGTGGATTTTAAGGCAAAAAGACTTCTTTCTGGGCTTCTATCCCAAACAGCCGCAAAAGCGATTCATAGGAGGTGAAACACATTTATATTTGGGCAAGCAATATCGACTGAAGGTTCTGAGCGGAAGAACGGAGTCCGTGAAGTTGCGGGGGAAATACTTCGAGGTGACTTGCAGTAAAGCTCGGAGTGCAAAGGGGTTGATGAGTGAATGGTATTTGTTTCATGCTGAATGGAAATTCCAGGAAATTGTTGAGGAATGCCTTTCCTATTTCAAGAAAGTGAATTTTGACTCGAAGGATGTCGAAATTCGTGAAATGTCGAAACGGTGGGGAAGTTGCACGGCAAGAGGCAGGATCATTCTAAATCTTCAACTCATTAGGGCACCAAGAGGATGCATTGAATACGTGGTGATTCACGAGCTTTGCCACTTAACTCATAGGAATCACAACAAAAATTTCGTCGATCTTCAAACACGAATAATGCCCGATTGGGCAATCTGGAAAGACAGGCTCGAGAGACTTCTGGCCTGAAAAATCGAAAGGAAGAAATCATGGGAAAGAACGTCCACGTAGTTAAGAGCGGCGATCGGTGGGCCGTCAAAGAAGAGGGACGCAAGACGCCTCTCTCAACGCATAAGTCACAGGAACTTGCCCGCCAGAATGCGGTTCCTTTGGCCAAGGAGAACAAATCCGAGGTGGTGATCCACGGGCGCGACGGGAAGATTCGGGACAAGGATAGCTATGGGGATGACCCCAATCCCCCTAAAGATACAAAGCATTGACAACCCCGCCCTCAGACAACTGGATGATACACCGGCGCAGCATCAGTAAAGATTTGCAGGAGGCCGCTGCGTGGCTGAAAGCAATCAACATTGATTTTGAAAATTCACGATTTGCTCAATATGCGAATCATCTGAAACGCGCCGAAGGTGGACAACTTGATCAAAGTGGACATGACTCGGCAATCGAGGCATCTGACCTTTACATGATCTACCGTGGTCTTTCACGTCTCGATCACCCAAATCTTCACCAAAAGCTGAAGATCTTTGTTGAGAGCGGCCCCCTTCATTCATCTCAAGAACGCCCCGGCGGGGCTACTGGCTTGGCCAGAAACACGGCTTTGGAACTACTCATTGCATCCCAGTTTGCTCTTGCCGGTTATGACCTCGATTTCAACACTACTTCTGATGTCGCTTTTCGAGACGGCAGAACCATGTTTCACGTGGAATGCAAACGGCCCTTCACATACAACGGAGTCAAAAAGAACATTGAGAGGGCTTACAGTCAGCTTCGTCACCGATACAGAGATTCAATTGGGTCAACCGCGCGCGGGCTTGTTGTGCTTTCAATCGCTAAGTTCTCGAATCCCATGAACCAGACTCTGAGCATTTCTGATGATAGAGAGCTTGTTGCATTCATGAGCGGGCGATTTGAGGAATTCCTGAGAGCACATCAGAGATTGTTCTACAGAAACCATGACGAGAGAACCATGGCAGTTCTTGCTTACCTTCAGATCGCAGTTGCATATCAAGACAGAAAAGGCACAGGAATACACCGCCAATTTGCTGGAATGTACCTTAGCACGGTGAATCCAACTGACATAAAATACATGAACCCCGATCGGTTGTACTTTCATGAAATAGTGGAAAGAATTAATCGATCGAACAAAAACGCTCTGCGAAATTAGACGCTTGATATTCTCTCCCCCACTTTCTCATATACCAGCAGTTTTTCTGACCGGAGCGTGATTTGAGCCTGTGAGTGGTTTTGCCTATTTTCCTTTTCGCATTCTCATCAAAGAAGGGAATCATCCATGGGGCAGGCCATCTTCGTCCTTGTCATCATGCTGTTCGGAGGGGCAACGGTTCTTTCGCAGGACGGGGCGTGGATCGGAGGGCCGGGAATCGGATTCTTTGACGGGAATACAGAGGCCAGAGGTCAGACATCAGAAGTCGGCTTGCCCCGAATGTTTTTTTCGGGGCTTGCCCCAACGAAGTCGGGGAGGTCGGAGGCAAGCGAATGGTTTAGCGGGATTGAAAAACGAAAACATCAAAAGACAAACGGAAATGAAACAGAAAAACGTAAAAGGGAATGTGTATTTTGCCTTTTATTCCGCCTTTAGCGGAATTGTGACATGCCTGAGTTGCAATCAGACCCGGGATTTATCCCGGGGCGTAGAAGCGGCAATCCAATACAAACCCAAGAGCTCCGTAGGAGCGGCCTAATCTATGAGCAAATCCAACATCGATCCAAAGTCCCTCAGTCTTTCCACCCGTGCGATCCACGGGAACAAGCTGTATGCATACAAAGGCCCCGTATCGCTGCCGATCTACCAGACGACGAATTACCGGTTTGAGAATTCCGGGGACGCAGTTCGCTATGCGCAGGGAGATCCATCGGTCTATGTGTACACCCGCTATCACAACCCCACGGTTCAGAATGTGGAAGAGAAGCTCGCCCTCATGGAAGGAGCAGAAGATGCCGCCCTGTTTGCAAGCGGCATGGCGGCCATCTCCACGGCAATTCTTTCCGCTGCGTCATCGGGCGACGACATCATCAGCACGCCCGGGCTCTATGGCGGAACATACCGGTTCTTCCGGGACGAGCTACCCAAAACAGGAATCACGGTGCGGTATGCAGATCCGGAGCGCCTGGAATCCATTGAAACCCTGGTCACGCCCCGGACCCGTATTGTCTACAGTGAATCTCCGACAAATCCGACTCTGGGAATCGTCGACATCGCGCAGTTGGTGAGTCATGTGAGGAAAGCCGAACAGAAAATCGGTCAACGCATCATCATCATGATGGATAATACGTTTGCGACGATCTTGAATCAGGATCCGTTTTCCCTGGGTGTGGATGTGATCGTGGAAAGCGCCACGAAATACCTGGGTGGCCATAGTGATGTGATGGCGGGCGTCGTGCTGGGATCAAAAGATCTTCTTGGCTCGGTGCGTACAACGGCCAAGTACTACGGGGGCTGTGCAGACCCTTTTGCCGCGTACCTGTTGTTCCGTAGTCTGAAGACCTTTGAACTCCGTGTTGAACGTCAAAATGCAAACGCGCTTGAGTCACACCCGAACGTCGCGCGAACACTCTACCCCGGACTCCCGTCACATCCCGGATTCAAGATCGCGACGCAACAGATGAAGGGGTTCGGCGGAATGATAACGATTGACGTAAAGCCAAAGAAATCGGCGTCACCGGTTCTCGCCGCCGTTGCGGTGTGCGATCACCTCCGCATCGCCGTCAATGCCATGTCTTTGGGTGGCGTCGAAACGCTGGTGAGCATTCCGGTCTATTCATCCCACATCAATCTGACCGATGACGAATTAAGAAAACACAGGGTGACGAGCGGAATGATTCGGATTTCGGTCGGGATCGAGGGCGTGCAGGACCTTATTGCAGATTTCCGGCAGGCGCTTGAGTACGCATGAATTATCTAACAGGCGAAGCGAGAATCACAGAATAGGGTTGGGTTGAATCGCCCGCCCCGGTTGCTACCACGAATGATTCCGCTTTGAACGCGCCCCGATCGAAGATCAGCACTCTCCAAACTGCGGACGTGTCCCGTTCGCCGACCGTGAAGGGGCGAGCGAAAAGGGGTTTTTTGTTTTCGACAATCCAGAGCTGATAGGGTTTGTCGGCGGGCGGCAAATGATCGATCTGAAGGGCGGCTTGATGTGTTTCGGTGTTCCAGAAGACTTTCCCGCGCGCAAGAGAACTGTTTCCGGCAGCCATGAGGAGATGAAGCCGCACATTCGCTGATCCCACAATGTCCAGAACACCCGAAAGCGTTCGCATCCGGGCGCGGGCTTCCGCCAGATCGCCAGCCTGCCGATCGATTGTGCCGATCAGAGTTTCCGAGTATTGCCAGAAACCGATGAAAATGGCCAGAAGGGCAACAAGCGTCAGCGACCCCATCCAGTTGCGGTAGGAGGATCGGCCCTGTTGACCCGTCCCATTCGTGCCTCTTTCGATCTTTTTCTTTGTTTTGCGTTTCATAAAAACGAACGACCGTTCAATCTAGTCAGTGATTGAGCGAAAATCAATTTGAATCAAGAAGCGAGAATCGTCCGCTTTATCCTCCCAATGAACCTGCAACCGGAACGGATTGAAGAATTCCTGAAGCGGCGACAACGCAGCGAACTGGATCGGCCTGATCTGGTGCATGCGGGTGTCTTGATTCTGCTCTTTCACAAGAATACCGAGCTTCATGTTCTTCTGACAAAGCGATCATCGGACGTCGAGCACCACAGGGGACAGATTTCTTTTCCCGGTGGGGCGGTGGATGATAATGACGCGGATATTATTGCCACCGCGGTGCGGGAGACGGAAGAAGAGATCGGAATCCCGGCTTCAGTCATCAACGTGCTCGGCCTGTTTGACGATACCTGGACTCCGTCCGGGTTCCGGATTACGCCGGTCATCGGATTCACGCATGCCCGACCCGAAGTTCGCCTCAATCCCATCGAGGTGGAAGAAGTTCTCGAGGTACCGCTGTCTTTTTTTCTTGATCCGCGGAACGAAAGGGTAAAGGAATTAACGCGTGGTGGAGCAACAGTGGACGTCTATTTCTACACGCATGGCACGAATGAAATCTGGGGGGCGACAGCGGCAATGCTTCGTTCACTGGTCCGTGCACTTGACGCCAGTTAAAGCGGATAAAAAAAATCTTTGGAAATCAGCCGATTGTTTGCCATATTGAGGCAGTAGTAAGGTTGGAACGTCTAATAGGAGAATGGAATGCCGCAACATAAGTCCGCAGTGAAGAGAGTCCGTCAGAACGCGCGCCGCGAGGTTCGCAACAAAGCGGATCTTTCACGCATTAAGACCCTTATCAAGCATGTGCGATCTGCAACTGAGAAGAAGAACGCGGAAGCCGCATTGAAAACTGCGGTGAAATTTCTTGACCGCCTGGGGGCCAAGGGAATTATTCATCGGAATAAAGCCTCGAACCAGAAGTCAAAATTAACGCGATTTGTGCGGGCGATGAAGTAAGTCCGTCTGCCTTCCAGAAAACACAGAACCCCGTCGTTGACGGGGTTTTTTCTTTTGTACCTCTTGCCGCATTACGTACCCGATTGCTGTTTCTTCAGTTCCTCAAGTTCAGAAATCCGGCTCTCATATTTTTCCCGGTCAGCCGGTTTGTTGATTGCCAGGGTCTTGTAAGCCTTGATGGCATCGTCATACCATCCCTGTTTGGCGTAAATTTCCGCAAGCGTGGGTGTGACAAATCCGGTTTCTGACGGTGTGTCAGCCTCGCTCGGAGTTGCGGAAGACCGGTCCGAAAGGTTGATAACCGGTGTAATTTTTCTAGCCTCTTTGAGTTTCTCCGCGATTTCTTCGATTTGATCTTTCGGCTCCGCGTCCGCGAAATTATCTTGTGATGTTTGCGCAAACGGGTCGTCGGCGGGTTCGGTCGAAGTCGACGATGATTCGATTGGTGTGGCCGGTTCTGCGGAATCGGCGTATTCGGTCAACGCTGCAAACGGGTCGGCGGAAACGGTTTCCTGCGAAGCGGGTTCTTCGGGTGTGACGGCTGGGGCGACCTCTTCAGAAAATGGGCCTTGATCAGGGGACGGCGGCACACCCTCACTCAGATATTCCTCGAGAGACATCGAGTTCTCAAGTCCGAACATCTCTCCGCGCTTCTGCTCGGCATAGGAAGCAAATGCTTCTGCAATCTGGGCCGAGGCCTCAGAAACCTGAGGGGCAGGTTCCGATGCAGCAAAGGTCTCCTGAACAGCCGAATCTGACGGGGGGGGTGTAAGCCCAAACGAGTCCGCTGTTTCGGCCGGGGCCTCCGAAGCTTGAAAAGTTTCCGCAGTCAATTCTTCAAATGATGGTGATTCTTCCTGCGGTTGTGTTTCAGCCTTGAGCGCCGGCTCTTCGACTGTCGGGTGCTCGGCTTCTTCGGTAAACTGGGAAAGTAATTGATCGGCTTCCGCGATTGCGGGCTCGACTTTCTGAACAACCTCTGTTGTGATTGCCGACGCTTCCACGGTGGGTGTGGCCCTGCTCGTTTCGGTCAGGGATTCCTCGGGAGAAGGAGGAATCTGGGCAACCAACTGACCCACGGCCTCATTCAGCGGGAGCATTTGATGAACAAACTCGAACTCGCGCCGGGCTTCGGCCCGCATGTTCAGGGCAAGGAGTGTTTTTCCCTTAATCAGATGTCCTGTGGTGTAAAAGGGATAGTTGGCGAGTCCGGTGTCGCAGACGGTCAGCGCATCCTGGGAGCGACCCGCTTCGAGATAGTAGCCCGCCAATTGGGCAAACAGAGGCGACCTGGGTTGGGCAGCTAGGTGTCTCTCGAGGGTCTGAATTCGTTGTGCGAGGGTTTCGATCATTCCGCCTTGTCAGTGAGCTTGCGGGCAAGCCAGGCATGTTTGATGGAGAGGGCCGAAACGAACGTGAATCCAGCGAAATAGAGCAACTGAAACGGCACGGCCGCAAGCTCCAGGTAGTATAATGAAGAAATTACGCCGAAGAAGCAATAGAATGCAAGAAGAACCTCGACCGCGACGATCCAATCGATTTTTACAGGAACATATTTTTTCTCAAGCCAGGAATCGGACTTCCCTTCGATGTGGTATTTCGGAGTACGGATAAAATCACTCTTTCTCTTGAAGAGGCCCTCGAACACCGCCCTCGAATTGTTGACGGCAAACCCCATGCTTCCCGCCATAAACAACGGAAACAACATCAGCCGTCTTCGCCAGTCGGGATATACGCTCTTCTGCGACAGAAGATAAAACATGAAAGAGCCGATAAACGCGAGAACGAACACCGACATCAGGGAAAAATACAGTTCGTGTCCACCGTGTTGCTTGATGAACATCAGCGGAACATTGAGAAGTCCGGCAAGGAGGATAAAGGGAAACACGATGTTGTTCGTCAGATGAAAGGTCGAATGGACCTTGACGCGGAATGGGATATCGGCCTTCCAGACCTGGGGAAGCAGCTTGCGCGCTGTCTCAATTGCTCCTTTGGTCCACCGGAATTGCTGGGTCTTCAGCGCATTGACTTCTGAGGGAAGCTCGGCAGGCGATGTGACATCGTTCAGATATTTGAATTTCCATCCGCGCAACTGCGCCCGGTAGCTGAGGTCAAGGTCCTCGGTGAGCGTGTCCGAATGCCAGTTCCCCGCGTCCAGGATCGCGGTCCTGCGCCATATGCCCCCAGTGCCATTGAAGTTGATAAAAAACCCCGCCTTGTTTCGAACGTCCTGTTCAATGACAAAGTGACCGTCCAGCGCCATCGCTTGTGTACGCGTCAGCAGGGAATACCCGCTGTTCAGGTGTTCCCACCGCGTCTGCACCAGGCCGATGCGGGGGTCTTGATAAAAATACGGAATCGTCTTCTTGAGGAACTCCGGACGTGGAACAAAATCGGCATCAAAAATGGCCAGGAATTCGCCTTCAGCAGCCTGAAGTCCGGCCCGCAGGGCTCCTGCTTTGAATCCGGATCTGTCTGAGCGCATGACATGTTTGATATTGATCCCGCGCCCACGGTGGAGCCGAACGCTTTCCGCTGCGAGCGCTCGTGTCTCATCCGTCGAATCATCCAGCACCTGGATTTCCAATTTGTCTTTCGGGTAATCAAGTGCACAGACGGCGTCGATAAGCCGGTTGACAACGTAGAGCTCGTTGAAAATCGGAAGTTGGACAGTGACAAACGGGACCTCCCCCATCAACGGAGGGACGTCCTTCAGCTTCCGTTGTCTCAAATAGTGAAAAACCATCACAAATCCATGCGCCCCGAACATGAAGAGAATGAGCAGTGAAATAAAATAGAGAATCAGAACAGCATCGGAAAACCAGGGGTTCTCCGCGAGTTCCTGTCTAAGCAACGCTATAAGCATACATTACCATCCTGCGACTGTTTCGTTGAGAATATCTTCTGTGAGTTTTCTGACGGCTTCCTGGACGCCTTCATTGCGTTTAGTCGGACCGGCACCTGATGGGAAGTCGCCCCACTGGCTAAAGTCCTTTTCCCAGATCGTCTTTCTGAGTTTGACATCGGTGAACACAACATGCGCCGTAACGGAAATGCGGCGTTCTGCAACCTGTTCGCCCGGCTTGACGACGGTGGGCGTTTCAGTCACCGCTATGACAACGGTTTCGAGAACGGCATCTGCGCCGACGCGCTCCGAGAGCGTCAGACTTCCATCGCTTGTGAAAATATCCACCAGCTGAAGCGTGAAGAGATCTTTGAGCGCGGGGTCTCCGTACCCGCTCTGGTCCTGGACAATCGGAATGGCGATCGTCTTTAGGTGGGGTGGGACCGTTCCACCGGAGAACGAATAACAGCCGCTTATCAGACCTATCGAAAAGGCAAGGAGCAGCAACACCAAAGAGAAGGCAAGGCTACGCATTCAATCCATACTCCTTGATCTTTCGGTACAGCGTCCGTTCGCTGATGTTCAGCTCCCGGGCCGCAAGACGGCGATTGCCTTCGTGCCGATCCAGCGCGCGTTGAATCATCTGCCGTTCCATTTGATCCAGGGAAACCGTTCCGTTGCCATTGGCCTGATCGGCCTGGGGAATGGGCTCACCGGGGTGCCGGGGTTGCTGTGTGACAAGATCCCGTAGTTCGAGGATATCTGCCTTCAGGTCGAGAAGCGCCCGATAGATAAGCTCACGCTCAGCCTGCTCGACTGTTCTGTTTGCGACCACGGGGAGGTTCCGCGATCCGCGGGTGTCAATACCTTCAGTGCCAAAGAGCTGTTTTCTCACGTGCTCAGCTCCGATTTGGTTTCCATTCTCCAAGACGATCAAGCTTTCAACGACATTTCGGAGTTCTCGCACATTTCCCGGCCAGTCGTAATCCAACATGGCCTGCCTGGCTTCTTCAGTAAAGCCCGCAAACGAAATGTTGTTCTTTTGAACAAACTCGCGGACGAACTGCTCCATGAGCATGGGAATGTCTCCCCTGCGGTCCCGCAGGGGTGGAACCCAGAGGTTAACGGATCGTAGCCGGAAGTAGAGATCGGGCCTGAACCGCTTTTGCTGTACTTCGAATTCGAGATTCTTGTTGGTGGCGGCAATGACCCGCACGTCCGTCGTGCGCGGGACAGGCGATCCGACACGCGTGAATTCTCCGTTTTCAAGAACCCGGAGGAGCTTTACCTGGGTTGCGAGGGGTGTCTCGCCGATTTCATCGAGGAAGATCGTGCTGCCGTCGGCAATCTCAAAATACCCGCGTCGCGTGTCAATGGCGCTTGTGAAAGAGCCCTTTTCATGACCGAACAATTCGCTTTCGATAAGGCCTTCCGGAATGGCACCGCAATTGACGGTTATAAGCGGTTTTTTTGACCGCTTACTGGCGGCGTGAATGGCCCGAGCGATGATTTCCTTGCCAACACCGCTTTCACCCGTAACCAGCACGGTAATGTCCGCCGGGGCAACCTGCCGTATGACGTCGACAATCTCGACTATCTCGGGCGACGACCCGACAATCCCGTGTTCTTTCTGAAACTCTTCCCGTGTCATTCCTTCCATCGGCCCTCAACGCGACACGACAATGGATTCAAGGCCGAATTTTCGGCGGATTTCTGCGGTAAACCGTTTGGCATCCTCGTACGTCTGGAATTCGCCGACCCAGACTTTGTGCAGTTTGCGGCTGTCGTTGACAATGGTAAAGATATTGGAAGAATAGTTTTCCTTTTCAAATTTTGCCTTCAGTTCTTCGGCATTTTGCAGGGTGGAGAACGCTCCCACCTGGACGGTAAATGACGTCGGATATTTCTCTACCGACCCTGTCGGTTTCACGTCAGCCGGTGCGTCCTGCACCTGCGTTTTTGTCTCAGGAGGTTTTTCTGCCACGGCATAGGTTGAAAACGGGAATTCCTGCCTCAGTTGCTGGAGTTTCTGGTCGCCTGTTTTATATAAGCCGATGGAGTAGAAGTACTGATAGAGCTTGTACATTGCATCGTCGGCCCACTCGTTTTTCGGAAAGTTGTCAACAATGTTTTGATACAATTTGGCGGCTTCGCTCCCATCCGTCGTCAAAACGGCCTGGAGGTACAGCACGCCCGGATGGTTTTGATAATTGGTCATCAATGCGGGGAGCTCCGCCTTCACGGCGTCATCCTGACCGCGCTCTATCATTTCGAGCCGGCGCTGAACGTCCAACGGACCCTCCTGCGCCGAAACAAAGGTGATGAACAAGAGAATGCCTGCCATGGTTTTCATAGTCGTCTCCGTCTTCATCCGTTGACCGCGACCCGCTGTTCCGCCGAACGATGGACGATCGTGCCGAACAATGTTGCAGAATTTACCCGTTCAATGCGTACGCGCCGGTATTCGCCGGCCAGGATCCCATGCTGGGCAAACACGACCATCCTGTTCGA
The DNA here is from genome assembly GCA_040901865.1 of Bacteroidota bacterium. GTDB lineage: Bacteria > Bacteroidota > Ignavibacteria > UBA10030 > UBA10030 > JBBDYD01. The sequence goes on from JBBDYD010000006.1 coordinate 41,635, forward strand.
ATCCGTCCGGCCTACAAGATCGTCGATTGATTTCCTGCTCGGTCCCTCAACAAGCACTTCCTCTTCGGTGCCGATCAAGGTCTGGTTTCGGCGGAGGGAAATAGCACGCTGAAGTTCGATGATCTCGTTCAGCCGGTGAACCTTTGTTGCCTCCGCAACCGAATCACCCATGTGCCAGGCCTTGGTGTTCGCCCGTGGGGAATACTTGAAAGTGAAAGCCCCGTCAAACTCCATTTCCTGGATCAAGTCCAATGTCATCCGGTGATCAACGTCTGTTTCCGTGGGAAACCCGGCGATGATGTCGGTGGAGAGGCTGACATCGGGAATCGTCCGGCGGATTCGCCCAACCAGCGCCCGGTACTCGTCGGCGGTGTAGGTACGGTTCATCATTTGAAGTATGCGATCGGATCCGGACTGCACCGGTAAATGGACATAGTTGCAGATGTTCTTATGCGCAGCGATGGTCGCGATAAGTTTGTCGGACATGTCCTGCGGATGCGACGTTGTGAAACGGACGCGCAACGAGGAATCGAGTCGCGCGACGGCCGCCATCAAATCGGCAAAATCAAATCCCCCCTCTTCATCGCGGTATGAATTCACGTTCTGACCAAGGAGTGTGACCTCTCTGAATCCCCGCTCGGCCAGGCCGGCGATTTCCTGCGTAACGCTTCGGAGAGAACGGCTGCGCTCCCGGCCGCGGGTGAATGGCACGACACAGAACGTGCAAAACTTGTCGCATCCGCGCATCACGGATACCCACGCGGTGATGCCATCGGTGCGAAGAGGAATGATGTCGTCGTAATTCTCGACACGCGAAAGGCGCACGGCAATTCCCTTTTCGCCCTGGATCGCGTGATCGACGAGTTCCGGAAGGCGCCGGTACTCATCAGGCCCCACAACAAGGTCGACGGCCGATTCTGACTGCAGCAAATCCTTCCGAAGCCGTTCTGCCATACAGCCAAGCACTCCAACAACCACCCCGGGATTGGATTTCTTAAGATGTTTGAAATCCCCAATCCTGCCATAGATACGCTGTTCGGCATTCTCCCGGACGGCACAGGTATTGACAAAAATGACATCCGCCTGCGACAGTTCTTCCGTCCGGGCATAGCCGGCGCTCTTCAGAATGCTCAGAACCACTTCGCTGTCCGCGACGTTCATCTGACAACCGTATGTTTCCAAATACACTTTTCGTTGACTGGTCATATCCTACTTGTCCAAGAGACTCAAATCTAACCAAACTATGACATTCTGTCAAATTTCGGCAATTTAATTAACTTCTTTTAATGTAACATGTTTTTACCGTTTTTTCTATCGCCAAGAGAACCTTCTGTTGACAAATCGGCAGAATCCCAGCCATTTCATTGAATAGGTTCCTTTTGGGTAGTATATTGAAGCGTGGTGACAGAGAACTTTCTTTGATTTTCTTACAATAAAGGCAAACCGATGCCGTCCATCATCGAAACAATAAAAACGAAATCAAAATCACTCAAGAAGCATATCGTGTTGCCGGATGCGACGGACGAACGGGTTCTTCATGCGGCGCGTGCTTGCACAGACGCGGGAATCGCAACGGTGTCGCTCATCGGGAAAGAGCCCGAGATTCGCGCACTTGCCGAGAAGCACAGCATCGCCCTGACAGGAATTCGCATCGTGGATCCGGAGCGATCCGAACGTTCGAGCGATTTCAGTCATGTGTACTTTAACCTTCGAAAAGCCAAGGGTGTGACGTTCGAGGATGCGCAAGCTGTCATGAAGCGTCCGTTGTTTTTTGGGGCGATGATGGTACGGGAGGGATTGGCAGATGGGAGCGTCGCGGGATCGCTTTCAACAACGGCAGACGTCCTCAGGGCCGGGATTCAGGTGATCGGAGTGAAACCCGGCATCAGTGTTGTCTCGAGTTTCTTTCTGATGGTGTTTCCCTATACCGTGTACACCTTTGCAGACGGCGCCGTAGTGCCCGATCCGACAGCAGAGCAACTTGCCGATATCGCAATCGCCTCGGCCGAGAATCATCTAAAGCTGACAGGTGAAGAGCCGCGTGTGGCAATGCTTTCGTTTTCGACCAAAGGAAGCGCCGAGCATCCGTTCGTGGAGAAGGTCAGGCAGGCGACAGCCATCGTTCGCAAAAAAGCCGCGACACTAATCGTCGATGGAGAACTGCAATTGGATGCAGCCATTGTGCCGGGGGTTGCAGACCGCAAGGCGCCGGGAAGTCCGGTAGGCGGGCGCGCCAATGTCCTGGTGTTTCCGGATTTAAATGCAGGAAACATTGGATACAAACTGGCGCAGCGAATGGCGGGAGCGGAAGCTCTCGGCCCGATTGTCCAGGGACTGAATAAGCCGGCGTTCGATCTTTCGCGAGGAGCGAGCGTGTCGGACATCGTGACGGTGATTGCCATCAACGCAGTCATGGGGGCGTCCTAAGTGAAAGTGCGTCACGCATTTCTTGACGTGTATCGCGGCCTTATCGTTCTCCTCATGATCGAAGGTCATGCTGTCCGTGAGTTCCTGCTGCCGTCCCTGCAAACTTCGGGCGGGTTCCGGATTCACGAATTCATCCACGGCGTCACCGGCCCGGGGTTCCTCTTTGGGGCTGGAATCACCTTTGGTATTTCCATACAACACCGGTGGGCAGAGTATCTTTCTCTTACTCCCACCCTCTTTCGCCGAATCCGCAGGATCATGCTCTTGATCCTCCTCGGTTATGCGCTGCATCTTCCATTTCTATCCCTGCAGAAGACGCTTTCGGCATCGACTCGGGAGCAATGGTTAAGTTTGTACGATGTTGACGTACTTCAGTGCATCGGATTCACCCTCCTGATCGCCCATCTGCTCATGTTCGTTGTCCGTCAGGAACGGTGGTTCCCCGCGACCCTGCTGCTCGCGATGCTAGGCGTTTTGTTTGCAACGCCGTTCGTATGGGAAACAGATCTTACGCACCTCCCGGTGGCAGTCTCGATGGCTTTGCAAGGTGCTTTGGGGTCAGTGTATCCGCTGTTTCCCTACTCCGCTTTCCTCTTCGCAGGGGCGTTTGCATCTTACGAATTTATGAAATTTGCCCAAATAGGCCGTGAAGATGTCTTTGTGAAGCGCCTGGCCCTGGCCGGCCTTTTTCTTATTGTGAGCGGGACCGTTCTCCTGGCGGCTACCAAGGGATCTGAGTTGGGGGCTGAGTTCTGGAATGGCGATCCGATTATGGTACTCATAAAGCTCGGCTCCCTGTTTGTCCTCTTGAGCGGAGCATGGCTGTTTGAGAAGAACCTTCGTTCCTTATGGGATTCGGCGCCCATGCGATGGATCGTTCTGATAGGGGTCGAATCACTGTTTGTGTATGTTCTCCATCTCGTTCTTTTATATGGAAGCGTCATCAATGCCGACGTACATTTTTCCACACTGTGGAAGGGCCGGCTTGATTGGACCTCTGCATTGGCCATGAGCGTTGTATTCACCGGGATCCTTGCCCTGAGCGCCTGGGCCTGGAACAAGGTCAAAATAGGTCACCCCGAATTGTCTCGTTTGATCATGTTGTGGATGGTTATTGTCTTCGGATACGAGTTTCTAACAAGGGCATATTGAGTGGGTGGTTTTCTATTCTATGGTTGACTACTGCTCCTTGAAACCTTAAACCTTAAACCCAACCAACCCATGGGAATCAAAATCTTCGTTACAGGCGGAACGTTCGACAAGGAGTATAACGAAATTGCCGGAAAACTCTTTTTCAAGGAAACGCACCTGCCTGAAATGCTGAAACTTGGGCGATGCAGGGTTCCGGTAAGTGTGCAAACTCTGATGCTGGTGGACAGTCTGGAGATGTCCGAAGAGGACCGGCAGTCGATTGTCGATCATTGCCGGGAAGCTGCGGAAGAACGGATTGTCATCACACACGGGACTGACACGATGGAACAGACCGCGCGGGCATTAGGGAAGGCAATCACGGACAAAACCATCGTGCTCACGGGCGCGATGGTTCCGTACAAGTTCGGAAGCTCCGACGGTTTGTTCAATCTTGGCAGCGCAGTCACTTTCGTGCAAACCCTGCCCCGGGGCGTTTACATTGCAATGAATGGCCGCTATTTTTCATGGGACAACGTCCACAAAAACTTGGAGGCGGGAGAATTCGAAGAAATTAAGCCCTCCCGCAAATCCTGAATTCGGTTTGGAACTCTTTTTTCTTTTTCCTACCATGCCACACCACGTCAAACGAACACTATGAAGAAACAAAAGAAACGATCAAGCCGCCCCATACCCATTGTCAAAGCTCCAAATCACCCGACACTGGAGCCCGGCCGGCTGCGGTGGCAGTGCGACCCCATGTCTCTCAAGGTACAGAGCACGGATGACGTAAAACCCTTGCGGGAAATCATCGGTCAGGAGCGTGCCCTCCGTGCACTTCGTGTCGGGCTTGAAATGAGTCACTTTGGCTACAACATTTTTGTGACGGGCCTTCCGGGTACCGGACGAACGACGACCATCAAGCGGCTCCTGCAGGAATTCGAACATCGGAAGGTGGATCTGAAAGACCATTGCTATGTACATAACTTCAAGAACCCCGACATGCCGCTGGCGCTTTCCCTTCCAGCGGGACAGGGACGGTCCTTGCAAGGGGACATGGAATCGTTTATCAACGAGCTGACCGTCAATATCCCCGCCCTGTATGAAAGCCAACGGTATCAAGAAGCCCGCAAGGTCACGCTCCAGCATTTTCAGGACCGGCAAAAAACCGTTCTGCAGGATTTCGAGAAGAGAGTGAAGGAACAGGGCTTTGAGCTTGTCCAGGTGCAAGCGGGGAACATGATGAGGCCCGATGTAGTGCCCGTGGTGAACGGTCAGCCCTTGAACCTCGATCAGGCGGAAGCGCTCGTGCAAAAAGGCGAAATGGGAAAAGAGGAGTTTGAGAAGATGAAAGGCGGTCAGGCGGATCTGGAAAAACAGATGTCCACGGTTTTCCGCGAGCTGCGCAACATCGAAAAGAAAGTTCAGCAATCCATGGTCGAGCTTGAGGAACGCCTTGTCATGCCCATCGTCGACGAGGGGATTGAGGTGCTCAAAGTGACGTACGACGATGATAGGGTGCAGGCGTATCTCCAGGATGTGCGCGAAGACATACGGAAGAATCTCGACCGGTTCCGCGGGAAACAGGTACTCCCGACTCCACAAACCGAGGAAGTGGAAGAACAAGAGGAGGACGAATTCATCGAGTACAAAGTCAACGTGCTCGTTGATAACGCGCAAACGGACCATATTCCGATCGTGATCGAAACCAATCCGAAATACAAGAATATCTTCGGCACGCTGGAGCGGGAGATGGAGCGGTCGGGCGTCTGGAAAACGGATTTCATGCACATCAAAGCGGGCTCGCTGTTGAGGGCTGACGGCGGCTATCTTGTGCTCAACGCGCTGGATACGCTCATCGAACCCTGGGCATGGCAAGACCTGAAGCGAACTCTGCGAACCGGCAAGATGGAGATCCACACATACGAGCCGGTGTTTAACTTCGCACCGACGGGCATGAAACCCGAAGCCATCGAGCTGAACGTTAAAGTGATTATGATTGGGGAGGCGGAACTGTACCATATGCTCTATGATCGGGACGAAGACTTTAAGAAAATCTTCAAGATCAGGGCGGATTTTGATTCCGAAATGCCCAAGGATCCCGGGAGCATTCAGCAATACGTCCGGTTTCTCAAAATGGTGTGCGATGATGAAAAATTGCGGCCGATGGACGCCACGGCATTGGCGCAGATCATCGAATTCGGCGTCCGGCTCTCGGGCCGGCAAAAGAAAATCTCCACGCGCTTTAATATTATTGCCGACGTCGCCCGCGAAGCAAACTATTGGGCGGGGAAACAGAATGCGGGGGTGGTGACCGGAGAGCACGTGGAAAAGGCCATTGAAGAACGGGTGTTTCGGGTCCGGTTGGTCGAAGACAGGATCCAGGAGCTGATCAATGACGGAACATTCCTCTTTGATATGAAAGGGATGGCGATCGGACAGGTCAACGGCCTGACGGTATTCGATATGGGAGAGCATGCGTTCGGCAAACCTGCCAGAATCACTGCGCGGACATCGCTTGGTCGTTCGGGGATCATCAACATCGAACGGGAGGCGGAACTCAGCGGGCCCACGCATAATAAAGGCGTGGCCATCCTGACCGGATATCTGCGAAGCAGATTTGCCCAGCACGTACCGCTTGTGATGGACGCCAGCATTACCTTCGAGCAATCATACGGAGGCGTGGACGGTGACAGCGCTTCTTCCACGGAAATTTACGCGGTTCTCTCCAGCCTTGCGCAAATTCCCATCCGACAGGACATTGCCGTCACCGGTTCCGTGAATCAAAAAGGAGAGATTCAGCCCATCGGCGGGGTCAATCTCAAAATTGAGGGATTTTTTGACTCTTGTAAATCGCGGGGGTTTACGGGAAGTCAAGGGGTCATGATTCCGTCAACGAATGCCCCGGAGTTGATGCTGAGAGAAGAAGTAGTGCAGGCGGTTGCAGACGGGAAGTTTCATATTTATGCCATTGATTCCGTGGAACAGGGGATCGAAATTCTGACAGGCGTGAAGGCAGGCGTTAGGGCAACGAGCAGCGGATTTGAGGCAGGCACAGTTTTCGGGCGGGCGGCAGATCAGCTGGCTGTTTATGCGCAACAGTGGCGTGAGTTTGAGGGGAGAAAGTAATTACGGCAGAATTTCATTCCGCTTTTTCAGCGCTTTCACAGTCGAGGTGCGTATCCGGCGAAAACCCCGGTCGTTTCTCAATAGAACAAGCGCAGCGAGTTGTTCTCCCGTGATGATGTGCGGCAGAATAACATGGTCCGCGCCCCCCTCGTAGAGCCTCAACGCGTCGTGAACAGAATTAGCGTAGACAATCACTTTTCCCTTCAGTTTCCTCACCTTTAAATACTTCAAAAGCGCCTCATTGCTTGTTCCGCGCAGGAAGTCGTCCGGAAGAGTGCAAACGACCATGCTGGCGCGATGAATGCCGATCTCGTCCAGCGCGTCGAAATGGCTGATATCGACATACGATGCGTTGATGCCGCGGTCGCGGAGTCTCTGGAGAACCTCGGGGTTGAAATCCAGTACATGCAGGAGCTCATGCTCTGATGGGAGGGCTTCAACGAGACCGCTTCCGATCCTGTGACATCCCAGAATAACAATCTCCCCCTCGCGGGTTTCATGAACATCCTCTTTTTGAAGATGGGAGCTTTTAATGCCGAAGGTCTCGATAATTACGACACCGATTCTCGCGAGGGTATGACTGCTCATCATCATGTACGTGGAAGCTGTCGACGTGATGACGAGGGTGAGCGCGATCAAGGAGACGGTTTCCGGCGAGATATGCTGGTACGCCAGCCCCAGGGATGCGATGACCAGCGAAAACTCGCTCGATTGAGAGAGCGAAAGTGATGAGAGAATGCCAACCCGGGTTCCCAGTTTCATGACGATACTAACCGGCAGGATCGTCGCAATGCGGCTCATGATAATGAATCCCGAGAGAATGAATCCTGCAACGACCATGGCCACAGACGAAAGCCAGATCTGCATCCCGAGTGCAACAAAGAAGAGTGTTACAAAGAAATCACGCAACGAACGGATCTTGGCGATCACATCGTGGGAATACGGGAAGGTTGAAATGCTCACGCCGGCGATCAGGGCTCCCATGGCGATGGAGAATCCTGCTTCGAGCGCCATCCAGCACATGATGAAGCACCAGGAAATCGATAGAACCAGCACCATCTCGGGATTACGGGCGACGCGCTGAAATGCAGCTGGCAGGGCAAAACGGCTTACGAGAAAGCTCACGAGCACCAGGCCCAGTCCATACAGAAAGGAAAGAACGACTGGACCAATGGAAGGGTCGTTAATGTTGCCCTGTACTGCAAGGACAAAGATCGCAAGGGCGTCCTGAACGAGCAAAATGCCAAGGGTGATGCGGCCGGGGAGCGTGTCGAGTTCGCCGCGGTCGCTGAGCATCTTGACGACGATCATTGTACTGCTGAATGAGAGAGCGATGCCGATATACATTGCATCAAGCCCTGAATATCCCATCCAGATCGCCATGACATATCCGAACAGTGAGCACAGTACCACCTGTACGACCCCGATCACGGTGGAAGCCGCGCCGGACTGGACGAATTTCTTCACGTCGATTTCCAGTCCAACGATGAACAGGAGGAAGGCCAGGCCGAGTTCGGAAATGGCCGTGACATCTTCCTGACGCTCGATCAGTCCGAATCCGTAAGGACCGATGATCATCCCGGCGGCAATGTATCCAAGGATCGGTGGTTGTCGAAGAAATTGCGCCGCGTACGCGAGCACCGACGCCGCGACGATGGAAAGCCCGATGGCAAAGAGGATGGTTGAGTGCATTTGACGTTTGAACTCGAGCGTGAAGTCTACGAAATGTTCTTGCGACCTTCAATAACGGCTGATGACTGGATTTCGCGCGTTCCGTCAGCCCAAAGCTGGCATGGGACGCTTCTTTGCCGTATGTTAGCGCATACAGAGCATGCGGTTGGTTTTTATCGTGACTTTTCTCTAATTTGCTTGTGTTCACAAACACATTCCTTCTGTGACATCCACCCCCAGAAAACTTCTCCAGATTTCCAGCGTGGTTGTCCTCATTCTTTGTTCCGGTGTTTTGGGATATCACATCATTGAGGGTTGGACATTTTTTGATGCCCTCTACATGACAGTGATCACCCTTGCGACAGTCGGGTACGGGGAGGTCCATTCCCTTTCCCAGGCCGGGCGTATTTTCACCGTGTTTTTGATCTTTGGGGGAATGGGTATCTTGCTGTACAGCGTTACCGAAATGACAGCATTCTTTGTTGAGGGGGAAATGACCGGGTATCTCAGGAGACGGAAAATGAAACAACGCATCACGAGGCTCTCAGATCACTTTATTCTTTGCGGCTGGGGATTGAAAGGGGAACACGTTTACGACGAACTAACCCGAACGAGGCGTCACTGTGTTGTTGTGGAAATAGACCCTGCGAAGATTGAACGATTGCGCGATCGCAATGCCTACGTCGTCGAGGGAGATTCCACAAAGGATGAAGTCCTCATGGCTGCGGGCATCGCGAGGGCATCAGGATTGGTAACAACTCTACCGACAGACAAGGACAATTTGTTTGTTGTGATTACTGCGAGAGGAATGAATTCTTCCATGAGGATTGTGGCCAAAATTGATGACTTGAGCAGCAAAGAAAAATTCATCCGAAGCGGCGCGAATGCTGTTGTTTCGGGAAACTACATCGGAGGCCTCCGTCTCGCGTCTGAGCTGATCCGGCCCGATACAGTAAATTTCCTCGATACGATGCTCCGTGACAATTCGACTCTGAGGGTCGAAGATATCCATGTCGGAGAACACTCGAAGTACGTGGACAAACCGATCGAGGAATGTTTGCCCCTCAACGATTCCAAAATCCTTCTGTTTTCCATAAAGCATGCTGGAGCGTTCAGTTTCAATCCGTCCAAAAAGACAAAAATAGAAAGAGGCGACACCCTTGTCGTAATCGGTTTTCCCGACCAGCTCTTGGCTCTTCGCTCATCGCTCGGTAACGCAGGTTAGCACTTCCCATCAAAATGTCAAAGGCCCTCAATTTATTGTTACACTTCAACGGGCGCTGGGCCGAAGCTCATCACATCTTTCCCATCGATTCCGAAATCCGACATTGACCATGAGGAAGGACAGGTCATGGTCGGAAACGGCCGTGACGTCCTCCGAAATATTTTCCTCGATTTCGATCCTTCCAACTCACCCGTTTGGTTTTATTCGCTCTTTTTCATAGCTTGAAACGCGAAATCTCCGCGCTGAAATCATGATGGTCGGCATCGAATATATCCTCCTTGTCGGGTCAGTTCTTATCCTGATCAGCATCACTATTGGGAAGCTCTCCGATAATCTCGGAGTGCCCACCCTGCTCATTTTTATGGTGGTGGGCATGCTCGCCGGCTCTGAGGGCCCGGGTGGCATCGAATTTGACAATCCAGGACTTGCCAGCTCTATAGGGATCGTTGCCCTGGTGTTCATCTTGTTCGGGGGTGGCCTGGACACACGCTGGTCCGACGTGCGGGGAGTCCTTGCTCCCGCGATTGGTCTCTCAACCTTCGGTGTACTGGTCACAGCCCTTGCTGTGGGCGGGTTTGCATATTACTTCCTTGGAATTCCCCTCGAGTATGGTTTCCTTCTCGGTGCCGTCATCTCTTCCACAGATGCCGCCGCCGTTTTTGCGGTCATGCGGTCGAAAAATGTCAGTCTCAAAGGAAAACTCAAACCCCTTCTCGAGCTGGAGTCCGGCAGTAACGACCCGACCGCCGTTTTCCTCACGGTTGGATTCCTTGAGATTATTCGCTTCCCGGAAACGACCTTAGTCAATCTCCTGAGCCTGTTCGTGCTCCAAATGGGTCTGGGAGGGCTCTTCGGCTACTTCCTTGGGAAGGCAATGGTCCTTCTGCTCAACCGCCTTCGTTTTTCTTATGAAGGGTTCTATCCGGTTTTTGCTCTGGCATTCGCCTGCCTTATCTATTCGAGCACCGCAGTCCTTCAGGGGAGCGGCTTTCTTGCGGTGTACATTGCGGGGATTGTACTGGGGAACAGCGAGTTCGTTCAGAAGAAAAGCCTCTTCCGGTTTTTTGACGGGCTGGCATGGCTTAGTCAAATCGGAATGTTCCTCACGCTGGGGTTGCAGGCATTTCCGTCCCATCTCCTTCCGGTTGTGAACACAGGATTGCTCGTTTCCGCGTTTCTGATGTTTGTCGCCCGTCCGTTCAGCGTATTTGTTGCGCTGGCTCTGACGAAATTCAACTGGCGGGAAAAACTTTTTATTTCCTGGGTGGGTTTACGAGGCTCTGTTCCAATCATTCTTGCAACATTTCCCCTTCTGGCCGGCATTCCCCAGGCAGATCTGCTCTTCAATCTCGTCTTCTTCATAGTTCTGACCTCCGCGTTGCTTCAGGGCTGGTCCATTCCGCTCGCCGCCCGCGCGCTCGGACTCGCGCGTCCTGCAGAACGGAAGAAATCACACCCATTGGAATTTGAACCGGTGGCGGGGAGCGACACGGATCTCGTTGACCTGACCGTCCCGTTTCAGTCCGAGGTCATCGGAAAATCCATTGTCGAACTGGGATTACCGCAGGACAGTCTGGTGGTGCTCATTGGACGGGGAGAAACCTATATTGTGCCAAGCGGAGGCAGCGTGTTAGAACCCGGCGATACCCTGCTTGTTCTGGTGAACAAGACCAACCTACCGCAAATCAGGGAAATCCTCGCACGACAAAAGAAGCCGGATCATTAGCTAGCAGCCGATTGCCAACCGCCGTTCACCATACCGTTTACTTCAAGGATGCTCTCCAGCATCTTTCTCTCGTTCTGGATAAAAGCGTGGACTTGATCCTCACCGACCCTCCGTACGGTCAGGATTATTCCACGGGACGACAAAAGAAAACCATACGCAACACCACGAGAATAGCCAATGATGCAGGCGATCTTGATATTGCGAAACTAATGCACGAATTCGGCAGGGTGTCAAAGCCGGCAAGTCATTGTTATATCTTCACGAGTTGGAAAACGGTCGACCTGTGGAAAAAAGAATTCGAACGGCATTTTGTTCTGAAAAACATTCTGATCTGGTCGAAGGACAACCATACGGCAGGCGATCTTCACTGGAGTTATGCGCAGTCGTATGAAATGATTTTGTTCGGAATGAAAGGGCGAAAGAAGCTGCACGGAAGGAGGGATCGGGACAGTGTATACTATCCCAAGATCAAGTCACATCAGCAGGCCCATTTACTCCAAAAGCCCGAACCGCTTATCGAGTATCTGATCGCAAAATCCTCTAATCCACACGATGTCGTGTTGGATCCTTTTGCGGGATCGGGAACCGTCGGGACCTGTTGTGCCAGGATGATTCGGAACAGCATCCAATTCGAAATCGACCGAAAGTACAGCAGATCGGTGCTTTCCCGGCTCCGAATGGCGGCGGAAGCATCTTCGGTGAAGCAGGTCATACTTGCCAAATAGAAAAGGCGGCCATGGGCCGCCTTTGGGTAACGTACATTCACACGCCCGATTACATTTTCGTTTCGGCGATACTCCTGATCATCAGTCCGTTCACTCCGCCTTTTACACGCACATAGCCCTTCGCTTCGACATTCTTCCCGATGAAATCCATCAGCAGGTGGTTGGGGCTCTTTTTGTGGTCATCCGGCAGAAGGGAAACATAGAGTTTTCCGTCAGCAGTGAGAATTCCCAACGCTCCGCCGGCCTTTGCGCACGCGGTCGCGCAGGCCACGTGATCCGGCCCTTTGGCGTCACCGGCGAGATAACAGGCGACATCCACCACTTCGCCCGAAACCGTCATTTCCTTGGACATTTTCTTTTCCTGGGCGCTTGATATCCCAAAAGCGAATGCCAGAATCAGAAGCACCATCATGAAATATTTCATACGACCTCCTTTGAAAGATAGGACAACTATGATGAACCAAGACCGTATTACAAACCCCAGACGCGGCTTTCAGGTTCCCGCGCTATTACCTTACGGAACAGTCACTTCCTGGGCCCCCTTTTTCACCATCCTGTTTCGCTCGTTATGATCAAGCCAGCGCTTGCGAAGGCGAATGGACTTCGGCGTTACCTCGACATACTCGTTATCGCCAATCCACTCGATGGCCTGTTCGAGTGACAGGATTCTTGGCGGTTCCAGGCGGACGGCTTCGTCCGAACCCGAGGCGCGCATGTTTGTGAGTTGTTTGGTCTTGCAGACGTTCACAACCATATCCTGATCACGGGAGTTTTCACCGACAATCATTCCGGCATAGACGCGGGTCCCCGGCTCCACGAAAAAGGTACTCCGCTCCGAGAGCTTCCACATGGCATAGGCTACCGCCGAGCCTTCTTCGAGAGCGACAATCGCTCCGCGCGTTCGATGGGTGAGCTCTCCTTTGTACGGTTCATATCCGTGAAAATTGTGATGGAGAATTCCGGTGCCTTTGGTCTGCGTCATGAACTCCG
>JBBDYD010000007.1:0-8144 GCA_040901865.1 Bacteroidota bacterium
CACACACAACAGCGCTGCCGGAAACGGGCCCTCGCCTTTTGGAATTCGGATGCGACCGTGAAGAGAATCGCCGGAAGAGGAGAAAAGAGAAAACTGAAAGGTGCGGGTCAGCGGACTCTCTTCTGCATACACAAGGGAGAGAGAATCGATCTGTCCTTTTCGATCCAGAAACGCGTCGCGGAAGTTGTAGTAGCTTTGCCCGGGTGCAGAAGATAATGCGAGAATTGCCGGGAGTGATAGGTGAAAGGTGATATGTGATATGTTGTTAAGCAAGGATTTCATATTCTTGGGCATTGGGTGTTTCACCGACATTTCATCATTTCACATCTCGCATTTCACCCGTATATTGAACCTTGAGTCTCAATGTATGATTTTCGGCTTATAATTACGACAGAGATACCGTCGGCCATTCGTTGTTTCGTTCATTCGTTCATTCGTTCATTCTTTGTTTCGTACTCATGAAGACGTCCACCAACTCCATTCTCCGCTTCACCCGCTCTATTATTATTGCGGGAATTGTCGCACTCCTTTTTTGGTCCCTGATTATTATGATCTTCGAAGAAAAACTCGTTTTTTTCCCGTCCGGCTATTCTGAAGGCTTCTACCGCTCGGCGGCCGTCGGACTCAATCCGGCGGACCACTGGTTTCAGGCCGAAGACGGCACGCGTCTCTACGCCTGGCTCGTCGAAGCAAAAGACCCCCTCGGCGTCCTCTTGTATTTCCACGGCAACGCCGGCAACCTTGCCCATCGGTCGGAAAAAATCCGGCGGCTCAGGAATGTCGGATTGTCCGTCTTCATTATTGATTATCGGGGATATGGGCGAAGTGAAGGATCTCCGACGGAAGACGGTGTTTATCAGGATGCCCGGGCCGCCTACGATTACCTTGTCGAGCTTGGCGTCGATTCTTCTTCTATTATAGTACATGGCACAAGCCTCGGCGGAGCGGTCGCTGCGGATTTGGCCGTTAACAGGCCCATAAAAGCCATGATTCTCGAATCCACCTTCTCCTCCGCCGCCGATGTCGCTTCGGTCGCCTATCCCTTTCTCCCCGCCCGTTTTCTCATGAGAACACGGTTCGATTCCGAGTCGAAACTTCCGTCCATCCAAATCCCACTTCTCTTCATCCACGGCTCCGACGACTCGATTATCCCGATCCGGTTGGGCAGAAAACTGTTCGATGCGGCCCGCGAACCCAAGGAATTCCACGTAATTCCAGGGGCCGACCATAACGATGTCTTTCTGGTCGGTGGAGAGGGATACACGACCCTCATCCGTGATTTTGCACTGAAAATCCGCCAAAAATAGTCCAGCCCATCCTGCAACATTTTCGCCCTCTCATCAGTCTAATGCATGAGAGAGTTTTCCTGCGCCGGTTTCCGCTTCCTCAAGTCAGTGTTACGCTGATTCACACGTCTGGCCCACCACACAGGCACTTCATGAACCTTTCAAAGCTGGGTTTTCTTATGAAAAAGAAATTCATCATTCCGACGGTCGTTGTTGTGACGCTGGTGGTGGTCGGAATATTCGTCTTTGGCGGATCAGACGACGCTGAGGGCAATGTCCTTCCGCGAATCAAGGTCACCAAGGGCACCATTGTTGACAAGGCCCTCGCCGTGGGGACCATCGAGCCCGAGAACGAGATCTCGGTAAAGTCCAAGGTTTCGGGCGTTGTCCGAAAGATCTTTGCCGACGTCGGCACGTATGTAAAAGCCGGCGATCCGTTGCTCGAGGTCAAGCCCGATCCGACCCCCCTGGAGCTGGCCGATGCCAAACGACAGGTGGAATTGCGAGAAGTCGACATCGCCAACCTGACCCGCGAAAAAATCCGACAGGAGGCGATGGTCAAAGGCCAACTCATCTCTCAGAAAGAGTACGAAGACTTTACCCAACGCTATGATGAGGCCTCACTGCAACTCAAAATTACCCGCGAAAAACTTGCCCTGATGGAAAGCGGCAGGGTGACCATTGGCGATACCGAAATCGAATCAATCATCAAAGCCCCGATCGACGGGTACGTTCTGAGTCGCACGGTGGAAGTCGGCGACCCTGTCACTCCGCTCACGACGTTCCAGGAAGGGACGGTGTTAATGAAGATGGCCAACATGGAGCGGCTGATTTTCAAGGGATCGGTGGATGAAATCGATGTAGGACGATTGACTGAAGGAATGGAGGCCGATCTGAAAGTCGGAGCGCTGCCCAACGATACTGTCCGCGGGACACTCAGGAAAATCTGGCTGAAAGCCGAAAAGAAGGATAACGCAACGGTCTTTCCGATCGAGATCCTTATTCCGGTTTCAAAAAACACTGTGTTACGCGCCGGATATTCCGCCAACGCCAATATCATCATCAATAAAAAAGTGGATGTCTTGATGATCCCCGAGCGAACCGTAACATTTCGGAACGACTCGTCGTTTGTCCAAATCGCCCTCGGTCCGCAACAGGATGAAGAGCGGCTCATCACGACCGGCCTGAGCGACGCGATCAATGTGGAAGTGAAGGATGGATTGAAAGAGGGCGATGAGGTGGTGGAGAAACCAGTGAAGAAAATCGAGTGAGAGCATGTGATGTACTCGTGATTTCGGATTGCGGACTGCATGACACTTGTAGGGGGATAACATTCATTAACCAAATGGGGGGTGCGATGAAATTAGATGATCTTCGTATTGGCTGGAACTGTTAGTGGAGTCAGCCATTCTGTCGTTAGACAAAGTCAATCAATTGCTCAAGGAAGCCGATGAATTGACCGCAATTTTCACGGCGTCTGGGAAAACGGCGAAATTCGGCACAACAGCAAAGTAATTCACAGTCCGAATTCCACAATCCGAAATCCGTCCGCTAAAAAACGGCGGGCCAAAAACATGCTGTTCGCAGTCCGAAATCGACAATCCGAAATCCGCAATTAAGAATGGATCATCTTCGCACCATAGTAACTGAGTTTTACCTCGACCTGAAGGCACAGAAGCTGCGGGCTTTCCTCACCATGTTCGGCATCATCTGGGGCACGGTGGCCATTGTGGTGCTCATTGCGTTCGGCGTCGGGTTTAAGCAGCAGATGTCCATCAACATGCATGGCATCGGAGAGAGCATCGCCATCATGTTCCCCGGTAGGACGACCAAGACCTGGGAGGGTTTCGGCACCGGACGCCCGATCTTTTTTATGGAAGAAGACGTGCGACTCCTGGCGAAGCAGATCCCCGAGCTCGAATCCGTCAGTCCCGAATACTCCCACCGCGTCCCCACCCGCGTGGGACAAAACATTCTGAACCCCCTCGTCGGTGGCGTCATTCCGATTTACGCGGACATGCGCAATATCATTCCGGAACAAGGCGGCCGTTTTCTCAATGAACCGGACGTCGTGAATCGCCGCCGTGTTGCCTTGATCGGCAACAAGGTCAAGGATTTTCTCTTCGGGCCCAGCGACGCTATCGGCCGGGTCATCTATGTCGGCGAGGTTCCGTTCACGGTCATCGGCGTCATGCAAAAGAAGACGCAGAACTCCTCGTACAACTCCCGCGACCAGGACCGCATTTTCATTCCAGCCAGCACGTATGCCAGTGTCTTCGGCGCCACGCGGCTCAATAACATCATCTACAAGGTAAAAGACCCGACGATTGCGGAAGAAGTCAACGACAAGGTCCGGGCCGTCCTGGGGAACCGCTATAAATTCGACCCCACCGACAAAGACGCGATCTGGATCTGGGATACGTCGCGTTTCGATAAGTTCATTTTTTACTTTTTCCTTGGCTTTAATATCTTCATGGGCCTGATTGGCAGTTTTACCCTTGGTGTCGCTGGTCTCGGTGTTGCCAACATCATGTACATCGTCGTGCAGGAGCGCATCAAAGAGATCGGTATCAAGCGTGCCGTCGGCGCAAGAAAGTTCGACATCTTATTTCAATTCTTCATGGAAACCTTCTTCATCATTTTCATCGGCTCATTCATCGGATTCATGATTGCCTACGGTCTCATCGAAGTCCTCCAGTATGTTCCGATTCGTGAATTCGTCGGTGCTCCCGTCCTTTCGATGGACGTCGTCTTTGTCACCGTCGCGATCCTGACGATCATCGGATTGATTGCAGGCTTGATGCCTGCGCGCAAGGCATCGAATTTGGACGTCGTTGAATGTCTAAGAACATGACTGGAATTCGGATTTCGGATTGGTGATTGCGGACTGTTAGAGCGTATGATGTACTTGTGATTTCGGATTGCAGATTGTTGATTGCGGACTGCGTGAAACTTGAATACGGGGGATAACATTCACTAACCAACTGGGGGGCTGCGTGAACTCAAATGATCTTAAGAAAAGAACCAAACAGTTTGCACTTGATATTCTCAATTTTACGGACTCGATTCCTTACGGCGGGAAGGCTGATGCGACATGTAAACAGCTTATTCGCTCTGCGACTTTCGTTGGCGCAAACTACCGCGCCGCATGTTCGGCACAACAGCAAAGTAATTCACAGTCCGAATTCCACAATCCCTGCCTGCCGGTTTACCCGCCGGGCTTTATGGCGGGCAGGCAGGCGAAATCCGCAATCTAACACATGTGGTTTGAACTCTTAAAAGACTTCTTTCTCGATCTCAAAGCCAACCGGACGCGCGCGGCTCTGACCCTCGCGGCCATCACCTGGGGCACGGTGGCGGTTGTGCTTCTCCTCTCGTTCGGAGACGGCCTCGGTACGCAAATGATGAACGGTTTGCTCAATGCCGGCGACCGGATTCTCATCGTGTACGGCGGCGAAACCGGCATGGCCCACGAAGGCCTCCCGAAAGGCCGGCGCATCCGGCTCCTCGAAGAAGACGTGGACCTGCTTGACCGTATCGTCCCTGCGATCGATATGATCAGTCCGCAATACCGCAAGAACATCACACTGACATACGGCAAGTTTTCCGTCACCACCGAATGCGAAGGCGTCAATCCGTTCTTCGAAGAAATGCGCCGTATGTACCCTGCCGGCGGGGGTCGTTTCATCAACGAGCTCGATGTCTCTCAGCAACGGCGGGTGCTTTTTCTGGGTGAAGCCATTGCCGCCGAGGTTTTCAAGGAAGAAGACCCTGTCGGCAAGACCATCCTTGTGGACGGCGTTCCGTTTACCATGGTCGGGATCATGCAAAAGAAGATCCAGACTTCCATGAATAACGGACCGGACACCCGTCGTGCCATCATGCCCTTCTCTACATTCAGAACGTCGTACGGTAACACCTTCGTCAACAGCATTGTCGTTCGCCCGACCGATCCGAGTAAACAACTCGAAGTCAAATCCGATTTGTATCGCATCCTCGGCCGCAAGTACAAGTTTAATCCGAATGACGAACGCGCTCTTGGTGTGTGGGATTTCATCGAAAGCGAGAAAACCAGCCGTAAGATCGGGCTTGGCGTTTCCATTTTCCTGTTTTCGGTGGGGTTTCTTACACTGCTCATCGCAGGAGTAGGTGTTGCGAACGTGATGTATGTTGTTGTCAAGGAACGCACGCGCGAAATCGGCATCAAAATGGCCATCGGCGCCCGGCGGCGTTACATTCTCGCCCAGTTCATTTTTGAAGCCTTGCTTCTCGCGATGATCGGCGGAGCGGCGGGACTTGCAATCTCCTACGGCATCATCGCCGCCGTTCGTCTCATTCCTGCCGACGACGGCCCCATGCAGTTCCTGGGGCGACCCATTCTCTCCGCAAGCACCACGATTCTCACAATAGGCATCCTCTCGCTCATCGGACTTCTTGCCGGCTTTTTTCCCGCGCGTAAAGCCGCGAGTGTGGATCCGGTGGAATCGCTTCGCTATGAGTAAGCATGGCGAATGGTGAATAGTGAACGGTAAACGGTGGCAATGATAAGGCTGGGGTTTTTGGTCTACGATAAGTCCCAATAACTAGTACTAATAACTAACAGTTTTTATTCGTATCTGCACTTTCTCCCTTCTCCCGCTGTTCTCATTTGCCTGTGCTCAGACGCCGGTTGTCGTGAACTCTCAGGGGCGGGTTCAGGGTCAAACGATCACATCGAGCGGATTTCCGTCGGGTCCATCACGTTTAACAGTTCGTTCACGTATGTCGGCAATGAACATCGCTATGCAGTGAATCACTCCTTGTCACATCAATTTGCGATTGACAATTGTCAACTGCCAATTTCTCCATTGCTCTTCACCACACTCGTCCGTACATTGAAAGAAAAAACACCGATTGTTGATGCCTGCTTTTGTTTTCCTCATTTTGCTCTTTCCCCCTCAGGATCCGGAACGTCAACCCAACAATGGAGTTGCGGCTGTGCGGGATTCCCATTATCCCATCGCCCTGAAATACGCTCCGTACATTTACCACGCTACTCATGAAGAAGACGGCCGGCAGGACATCATCACCAACATCGATTTCGACGGCGACCTGATTGGCGACAACAACTGGGAGAATTTCGATCTGTTCGAACTGAAACCGACCGTTTATTACTCGGTTCTGGAAACCTGGACGCATTATTTCATTTCTTACCATTTGTTTCATCCCCGCGATTGGAACAATTTCCCCATCTATCTTCACGACACGCATGAGAATGACGGCGAAAACCTTCAGGTGGTCATCCGCAAATCCGACGGCCGCGTGGTACTTCTTTACACACAGGCGCATTACGCCAGCGACGTGTATGTCAATCCGACTTCCGGCATTTCTTCCGGCGAGTTTGACGTGAGCGGGGAATTTCAAACGGTGGATGAAGCCGGTATTCCCAATCCAGCGGGAAACCACGCAGCAATCTTTGTCGAAGCGTATGGCCACGGCATCTACGGTACGCTCGACTCGGACAGCGAGGTTCTCTTCCAGCGCGACACGTTATATTCATTTGAAGATGAGAGCGGACTGTTATTCCGTCCCGCCAGGGTCGAAGAACAAATCCGCGAGCCGGAAATCTTTACGAGTGGTGAGGTTCCTTATCAGCTGGAATCCATTACTGCGAGACTCTGGCCGTTGCTGCAGAGAGGCGATCTCACCGGTGACGGCAAGCTTCTGGACGGCATCTGGCGTTATCGTGACGATCTGGTCGATGTTCCTGTTCCCCGGTTTTACGACGCCAATCGGTTCAGCGGTCCATTCGGCGCCGACCGCGCCATTTCGCCATTCGCTGTTGATCTTTATTGGGGCAACGGTACTCTTGGCGCCCTGTTTTTCAATCCGGCCAAGCGCTATTTGGAGGAATTGACCATTGAACATGAGTGGTCGATAGAGTATGTAGGGTATCCGTACAGATAGTGAAGGGTAAAGGGTGAAGAGTGGGGTGGAAAGAGTGTAAGAGTGTATGAGGGTAAGAGGGTGAGCGGATTGGAGATTTTGGATTGCGGACTGTAAGTTACTCGAATTCGGGTTTGGAATCTTGGAATGAGATTGGAATAATGGAACACTGGGTAGTCGCACACTCTGTGTTTGCGGAAGTATTTCGAAATAACGAAATAACGAATCAACGAATGAACGACAGAAACGAATCAACGACATAACGAGTCAGCGAAACAACGACAAAATGAAAATCGAAAAAGACAGTGTGGTTACTATAGACTATGTATTAACTGACGAGCGCGGTGAAGTGTTGGATAGCTCCAAGGATCACGGTCATCCTCTGTCGTACATCCACGGCGCCGGGAATATCATTCAGGGTCTCGAAAGTTCCCTCCAGGGAAAATCCGCCGGAGAGAAATTCAAAATTTCAATTGCGCCGGAGGACGGGTATGGAGTTCGTGAAGGCGGCAGGGTACTTAAGGTCGGCCGGGACCAATTCAAAGGTGTGGACGAACTTGAAGTAGGGATGCAGTTCAGAACTGACGGAGACGGCCGGAGTCAGGTCGTGACCGTCACAGCGGTGGAAGCAGACTCAGTCACGGTCGATGCCAATCATCCGCTCGCCGGCAGGACCTTGAATTTTGACATAGCGATCGTTTCCGTGCGTAAAGCCACTCCGGATGAACTGAGCCACGGGCATGTGCATGGCCCTGGAGGACACCTTTAGGATAGGGCTGGGGAAATTTCGAAATGCGAATTTCGAATGTCGAATTGGGATTGCGGACTGTGAGAGCAGGGTATCAAAGCTCGTGGCTTCGGATTGCAAATTAGCTTCCCCAAGGCTCCGACTTGAGGTCGGAGTTATCGGCTTTTCCCTTTTCCATCCCTTCG
>JBBDYD010000007.1:8244-9554 GCA_040901865.1 Bacteroidota bacterium
CCAGACGAAATTCGGAAATCCAGCGGGCTTTTGATGGGTGCTTCCGGTTTTTGGATGACATGAGTATAGATCATCGTTGTTCTGATATCCTTATGCCCGAGTAATTGTTGAACAAGGCGAATGCTATAGCCTTGTTCGAGCAGGTGTGTAGCAAACGAATGCCGGAACGCATGCGGGCTTCCTCGTTTCGGGATATTAGATTCCAGGAGAGCGGCTTTCACCGCCGTCTGGATTTTCATTTCGGGAAAATGGTGTCTGCCTATTCGAGCTGATCTTGGGTCATTTGACCGTTCGAGTGCTGGAAAAACATATTGCCAGGCCCACTCGTAGGCGATTTTTGGATTTCTCCGCAGAAGGGCCGCCGGAATGAACGTATCGCCAAAGCCATCCTTCAGATCCCTCTGATGGAGTTGCTTCACCCACGCCAGGTGGCTCTTCAGCGGTTCTTTCAGCGTATCCGGAAGAACCGTCATGCGATCCTTGTCTCCCTTTCCGCTTCGCACGATGATCTGGTCTCGTTCAAAGTCGATATCCATAACTCTCAGCCGCAAGCACTCCATGAGGCGCATTCCGGATCCATAGAGCAATCCAGCCACAAGCTGTGGCGTATCTTTCATAAGACTCAGGATAATGAGCACCTCATCCTGGGAGAAGACGGTCGGGAGTTTTTTGGGTCTATTTGCGCGTTCAATTTCGCCCAGTTTTCCGACCTCTTTTTTCAGGACCTGTTTATAAAGAAAGATGATAGCATTGAGAGCGAGGTTTTGGGTGGAGGCGGAGACGTCCTTTTCCACTGCGAGATGGGAGAGGTAAGAGCGAATTTCCTCGGCCCCCATAGTCAGGGGATGGGTTTTATTATGGAAGAAGATAAACTGTTTGATCCAGTAGATGTAGGCATCCTCGGTTCGGATGCTAAGATGTTTCAGGCGCATAACTTCCCGCACCTGGTCGATCAGCTTGGTTTGAGTCATGGTATCCCCCAACTAATTGAAAGGAATAGATATTAGGATAAGAAGGATTAATGAAGAGCCCCCCAGGGCTGGACAACTTGACTTTCTGCGGTACAATGTACAAATTTCATGTACACCTACAAGGGGGCTCCACTAATATTCCGTTTTTAACATTTCCACCCCCTTCCATATATAAGCCTAGGTTATGCCGCACAACTCATGTTAAGCAAGCGCCTATTTTAAAAGTGACGGTTTTCGCGATTTTGAAAAATTGTACAGTTTTCGGGTTGGTAAACAGGTAAAATAGGTTCGGTTCAGTTTTTGGGTCGGTGCGGCATAACCGGTCGCTAAAGCCGACGG
>JBBDYD010000008.1:0-53890 GCA_040901865.1 Bacteroidota bacterium
CTGCCAGGAAAGGATGCGCCAGGCGGACCAGCTCTTCCAGGGGACCCACACCTCGAGCTGTGGCTATGTCGAATTGGCCCCGGAACTCTTTTCGCTTTGCAAGCTCCTCTGCTCTGCCCCAAACAGCAATGGTGTCTTTGAGCCCGAGCGCTTTTGTCATCTCATCAACAGCTGTAATCTTTTTTTGCGTCGAATCAATCATTGTGATCTGAATCGTCGGGTTCAGGATCTTCAGGGGAATGCCCGGCAATCCGCCGCCCGTTCCGAGGTCCACGATCCGCCCATTCTCCGGAATCTTCACTTGAAACAACGGCGCTATTGAGTGGAGGATATGACTCTGCCAAACGTTCTCTTCGTCTCTCCGGGATATCAGATTAATCTTTTGGTTCCATTCAAGCAACAGCCGGACGTAATTCCTGATCAGTTCCAGTTGATCATCCGGGATTTTTAGCCCGTTTTTGGCGCATATCGTTCTGAGCCAAACTGGTGGGTCTGTAAGTTGTTGAGGGGTAATGAGTTGTAATTGTTTCATGTGGAACGTTGGTGGAAACCCGATGT
The DNA here is from genome assembly GCA_040901865.1 of Bacteroidota bacterium. Lineage (GTDB taxonomy): Bacteria > Bacteroidota > Ignavibacteria > UBA10030 > UBA10030 > JBBDYD01. The sequence goes on from JBBDYD010000008.1 coordinate 559, forward strand.
CTGAGACAACGGGTTTCATCACGCTTTCAAGTGCACGAGTAGAACAGATATATCAGACGGCGTCACACCGCTGATGCGAGATGCTTGCCCTATGGATGTTGGCCGCACGCGGGAGAGTTTTTCCCTCCCCTCGGCCGACAACGATCGTACGTTTCCGAAGTTGAACTCATCAGGAATGGCGTGAGACTCCAGGCGTTCGAATTTCAGGACCTGCTCCTGTTGCCGGGCTATGTAGCCGTCATACTTGAACTCAATTTCCAGCTGTTCAGTTACCTCGGTAGCCAGGCGCCGATCCTCCCGCCTGAGAGTTTCCGTGAAGGGCTGCGACCGGACGGATTCAAGACTGAGAATATCCGAAAGCGTGACCGCGGGACGCTTAAGGAATTTATCTGCACGGATCTTTTCCTGAGTTCTCTCCGCTCCGAGCTTTTCCAGGTACGCATTAGCCTCCGCCGGGGGGAGAGCATATGATGTCAGGAACCCGATCCCTTCGCGGATCAAGCCCTCTTTCCGCTTCAGTCTGCCAAACACTGTATCGTTGATGAGGCCCACGGCGTGGCCAAGCGGCATGAGGCGCCGGTCGGCGTTATCCTGTCTGAGAAGAAGACGATGCTCGGCGCGTGATGTGAACATCCGATAGGGTTCGTCGGTGCTTTTGTTTACAAGGTCATCAATCATAACTCCTATGTACGCTTCCGACCGCTTCAAGATGAATGGATCCTCATTCCTGACTTTCCGGGCGGCGTTAATGCCGGCGATAAGCCCCTGCCCAGCTGCTTCCTCGTATCCCGACGTCCCGTTTATTTGACCCGCGAAGAAGAGTCCGCTTACCAGTTTGGTCTCCAACGTAAGTTTGACCTGGTGGGGCGGAAAGAAGTCGTACTCGACGGCATAGCCGGGTCTTATCATGCGGACGTGTTCCAGGCCCGGAATGGTCCTCAGGCCCTCCAGTTGAATGTCTTCCTGCAGGCTTGTTGAGAACCCGTTCACATAGACAATGTTGGTGTCATACCCCTCCGTTTCCAGAAAAATCTGATGTCGCTCCTTGTCGGCGAACCGATTGATCTTGTCTTCAATCGACGGGCAATAACGGGGCCCCACGCCCTTAATCCGCCCGGCGAACATCGGTGAATCATTAAACCCCTTGCGAAGCACTCTGTGAGTTTCCGGCGAGGTATACGTCAGGTACATTGGCACAAGACGGTTCGTGATTTTCTCGGTCTGGAAAGAAAACGGAGCCGGCGGATCATCGCTTCCCTGCGCTTCGGTTTTCGATAAATCGATGCTGTGGAGGTCTATTCTGGGCGGAGTCCCGGTCTTCAGCCGTCCGCTCACAAACCCAAGTTTTTCCAGTTTTTCGGTGATTCCTGCCGATGCCGGTTCACCAAACCTTCCGCCCGCCTTGTTAGTAAGCCCCGTATGCATGATGGCGCGCATAAACGTCCCAGCACAGAGTACTAGGGCCTTACAGCTGATTTTGAGGCCCTTTCCGGTCGTAATTCCGTCCATTCGGTAACCCTCGGAATACCCGGTTTCAGAGACATGGATGTCGGCTACAGAGTCTTCCAGAAGGTCAAGGCCGGGCTGAGCCTGAATCCGGGCCTGTGCCTCCCGGGAATACCATTCCCGGTCATTCTGACACCGTGGTGACCAAACTGCGGGACCCTTCGAGCGGTTCAGCATGCGGAACTGAATTCCAGTCGCATCCGCCAGGCGGCCCATTTCACCACCGAGAGCGTCAATCTCGCGGACAACGTGGCCTTTGGCTGTTCCGCCAATAGCCGGATTGCACGACATGCGGCCAATGGCCTTGCGGTCCATGGTTATCATGAGAACCGAGCAACCCATTCGGGCGGCAGCCAAGGCGGCCTCGATCCCGGCATGCCCCGCCCCAACCACGATCACGTCATAGCGGTTATGTTTTGGTTCTGACTGTTCCACGTGAAACATTATTTTCCTATGCAGAACTTTGAGAAAATCTCGTCAAGGATATCGTCGGTTGTCACGGCGCCGGTAATCTCTCCCAGGGAGTCAAGGGCGGCCCGGATGTCCGGCGTTACGAATTCTCCGCCGGCCCCTGTTTCAAGTGACTTCAGGGCCAGGTCCAGGCTTTTTGCGGACTGGGCCAAAACCTGGTAATGTCTTGCGTTTGTCACCGTCACACTGTTCTCGGATGTAGCGTGTTGGCCGGCGAGGGCGGATTGAACCAGCGCCTCCCGAAGTCCTTCAAGGCCTTCGCCTGTTAACGCTGAAACCTTTACCACGGCTTTGGGTTGGATCGTGGAGACACGCTGTTCAAGGGCGCCGTTTGTACCTGGCGCCAGGTCTATCTTGTTGAATGCCACGATTGTCGAGGCACGCCCCCTGAGATCCTTAGCAAGCCGCTCGGCCAGCTTCAACTCCTCGGCTCCCAGGGGCTTTGAGCCATCTATCACAAGAACAAGCAGGTCGCTTGAGTTTATCTGATCTTCGGATCGCTTCACACCTTCTTGTTCGGCTCTGTCGACCGCATCGCGCAAACCAGCCGTATCGACAATCCGAAATGCCAACCCGTTGATCGAGAGGCTTTCCTCGATGGTGTCCCGGGTTGTTCCCGGAACATCCGTGACAATGGCTCTTTGTTCCTTTAAGAGGGCGTTCAGGAGGCTTGATTTTCCGACGTTCGGCATTCCTGCCAGCACAACCTTGACGCCGTCCCGGTAAAGGCGGCCCGTATGGTAGGACTGCAGGAGCCCCTGGATGCTTCCCACCGCGTCCCTGATCTGGTCGGCCACCTTGGATTTATCGGCAAACTCAAGCCCTTCTTCTGCAAAATCCAACTCGAGCTCCAAAAGCCCGACAGCCCGAATCAACCCTTCCCGCAGGTTGCCGATGCGCTGACCAAGCTCGCCCTGGAGCTGTCTAAGGGAGCTTCGTTGAGACCGTTCTGAGCCGGCATGGATCAGGTCGGCTACGGCCTCGGCCTGTGAGAGGTCTATTCGACTATTCAGAAAGGCCCTTTTCGTGAACTCACCGGGCTCGGCAAGCCGGGCGCCATATTCCAAGAGAGCGTGGAGGATTGTGCGCGGTACGAGTATCCCCCCATGGCAACTGATTTCGACGACGTTCTCACCGGTGTAGGATGTTGGTTCCCGGAATACCACGGCAACGACCTCATCCAGGATCTCCCCGTTTGGATTGTAAAATTTTCCCACGTGAGCTGTGTGTGTTGCGGCAGTGGCCAGATCAACGCGCCCCTTGAACCCTTTTGCGGCCAAGGGAATGGCGTCGGGTCCGCTAATCCGCAGGACGGCGATTCCGCCTTCTCCGACCGGGGTAGCAATAGCCGTAATGGTATCGTTCGAGCTGGCCTTCATCACTGATCAATCGAGGTTTGGGGGGGATAATGTACGGAATCGGGGGGGGAGATACAATGGATTGTGGATTGGGGAATTCGGATTGCGGATTGTGAAAAAACGGGGTTTTAGAGAAGATGGGTCGAGCGCTGAGGGATCGAAGATGGAAACGGTTCAACTAAGCATCAACAAGGCGGGCCAACGAATCAACCCGCTTCACTCTTCACCCTTCACCCTTTACCCTTCACTCTACGCTATGTTTTCTTGTTGAGGCGCGGAATGTCGCCAAGCTTGCCGAAGAATCCGCCTTTACCTTTTTTCTTGGGATCGGTCTTGCGAAGGGGCTCACCCTCGTGCTGCTTGTTGATGTACATCTGCTGCCCGATCGAAAGTAGGTTGAATACAAAGTAATAGAGATTCAGTCCGGCCGGGAAGCTGTTGAATAAGAGGGTCATCATTACCGGCATCATCCAGACCATGGCTTTCTGTCTTGGATCTTTCACGGTCATCTTCTGTTGAATAAATGTCGTGATCCCCATGAGGAGTGCCAGTCCGCTCACTTCCTGAACGCCGAACATCGGAATGGTAAACGGCAGTGTAAAAATTGTATCCGGAACGGAGAGATCGTTGATCCACCAGACGAAATTCGCCTGACGGAGTTCGATGGCCGACCGGAACACATTATACAGTGCGATGAGAATCGGGAACTGAAGGAAGAGGGGAAGGCATCCGCCGGCCGGGTTCACGCCATACTCGCGATACAGGTTCATGATCTGGGAGTTCATCTTCTGCGAATCGTCTTTATGCTTCTCTTTGATCTCCTCCATCATCGGCTGGAGTGCCTGCATCTTGCGCATCGACTTCATACTGCTCTTGGTGAGCGGATAAAGGGCGGTTTTAATAATAATCGCAAAAATTATTAGTATTATGCCCCAGTTGGAAATGAAGCTGTGGAGGAATACGAAAACGGGGAGCATGAGATAGACCGAGATCGGCCGCACGATCCAGCCCCATCCCAGGTAAATGACGTTTTCCAGTCCAACATCATAGGACGACATCAGGCGGTAGTCGCTCGGGCCGAAATACACCTTGAACTCAGCCCGCTCTTCGATTCCGCCCTTGAACGGCATCTCGAGGATCAGTCCGTATGTCTCAACAATTCCCTGATCCTGGACGGAAATCCGGGTTCCCTGCAGGTACGCCGCTGCTGTTTCGACGGTCTTTGGCATGAGGGCGAGCGCGAAATACTTCGTGTTTGTTGCAACCCAATCGACCTTTCCCTGGTGATCTCTGTTGATTGTCTCACCGACCGTGGAAGCGTCGATCTCGATATGCTCTCCTGCGGCGTAGACGTGGGCTGCGGCAAATCCTGACTCCTCAACGCTGTTTCGTTCGGCATACCGGAGACCCGATTCCCAAGCCAGCTCATACTTGAAGTTTGTGATGACATCAGAAAGTTTGCTAAATACGACCTCGACATCGAAGTCGTACGACCCATTCCGAAACCGGAAAATCTTCACCAGCTGTCCGCCGTTTGAAGATGGAAGGACCATCCGGATTTCGCACTGTTCTTCTTTTTCAAGATGGGTGACCGGGGGACCGGGAGAATCAAAATATAAATTTCTCGTGTCGACAAGTCGTCCGTCGGAGGTCATAAACCGCACACTCAGATCACCCTTACTCTCATAGTCGACAAGCTGAACCGGATCACCCGACCAGGATTTGAAACCCTTCAGCTCCCATTCCCGAATAAGTCCGCCCTTCGTTGTGATTCTGGCTCTGAACAGGTCGGTTTCCACAACGATATCCCGCTCCCTGCCTTCGGCCCTTGCCTGGAAGTATCGGCCATAGTTGTCCGACTCTTGTTGAGGTGAGGGTTTGGTTTGTGTTGCAGCGCTGTCAATACGTTTTGGCTGGCTCTTCTCGGCGGTTGTACCTGTTGTATCTATTGATGTTGTGGTGAGGTTCTGTTCGTCCGGGGATGGCGGGGTGGGGGCGTTTGTATACATCCATACCATGAGGATTAAGAAAATAAGAACGAAACCGAAAATTGATTGACGATCCATAATTAGGTGTTTCCTTTGCGGGGTGTGGCTGGATCCGGCACCGGATCATACCCGGCGTGCTTGTGAAACGGGTGACAGCGGAGCAGTCTGCGCATCCCAAAATACAACCCGCGCGGCACCCCATGTTTTTCAACGGCTTCCAGCGTATAGTTCGAGCAAGAAGGAACAAATCGGCAGTGGTTGAACGGGAGGATTGGCGACAGGGCGGCCTGGTAAATCCTTATGAGGGCGATGGCAGCTTTTTTCATGTTCGAATTTTTTCCCGAAGGATGTTCAGTGCCGCGACAACGTCTTTCTCAAGATCTTTGCAAATAACCCTGGAGGCCCGATCGGCCTTTTCCCCGCGGTACATGAATACCAATGTGTATTTTCCACTTGGCAGGAGGGGCTCATTGTGGCGGACGGCTTCACGAAGGCATCGTTTTACTCGGTTTCGAACCGCCGCTTTCCGTATCGACCGGGAAACCGAAAAGCCGGCCCGGGTTGGGCTGGAGGCGGCATCCACGGAATAGAATAGCCGAATGGACCCCGCCGTCAGGGAGTTCCCTTTGGCAATAATATCCGAAAAGGCTTTGTACCCTCGGAGGATTCTTTCTTTTGGGAGACCGAAGACCGGCACCGTGGGGCAGGCTACCGCTCGCTGCTCACAGAGAGTTTGTGGCGGCCCTTTGCCCGTCGCCGGCTTAACACTTTGCGGCCGTTTTTCGTGGCCATGCGGGCTCTGAATCCGTGGGTATTCTTGCGCTTGCGTTTATGGGGCTGATACGTCCGCTTCATCTTCTCTCCGGTTTCAATTCAAAGGTCTCTAATGTAGTGAAAACCGCCTCCAGATTCAACCGCGTTGTTCGTTTGTAATTTTTCCGCTTGCGTTCCGCTTCGCTCCGTGTTATAATAAAACCCCCACCTCAGACAGATGTTGTTGGTTGATAACTTGTTGATATGTTTTTGGGGTTGATGCATCGCGTTTCACAGCCGGATTTCTCAGGCTTTCACTGTTTTCAGGTGTTGTTGATAACATGGTGAGAAGTGCTGGTTTGGTGTTGTGTTTTCAATGCTTTGGGTGATCCGCTTCATGTTGACAATCGTTTGTTGGTGTTAAGTTGCTAATTGTCGTTTTTCCACGATGTGGATATTCTTGTTGATAATTCGTTCGTTCCCACGTTGATTTCGTAAATTTTTTTGGAAATCTCATGAGCTTCCAGGAACCCGTTACCCTTTCTCAGGGCGCTTTCCCCGTTTACACTCCTGATAGCGCCTGGGAACAGTGCCTCTCTCAGATCCGAGCAGAGGTCAGCAGTTTGAGCTTCAAGACCTGGTTTCAACCGATTGTGCCTGTCAAGCTCGACGGGTCTGAGTTGACCATAAAGGTCCCGAGCCAGTTCTTTTACGATTGGCTCGAGGGTCACTACAGCGCTCTGATTCGTTCGTCGCTCCTTACAGTCCTCGGTGACGACGCAAAACTTTTTTATTCCATTGCCTCCGAAGAGGCGCAGGATCTTCTCGTCGAGGCCGCCCAGCTTCCGCAGGGGATTCCGGCTCCCGTGGACGAGCGTCCGTCGGCCCCACCGCTGTTTCCCGCCCGGATCAGCGAACGCATTTCAACCGTTCAAAGCAATCTCAATCCGCGGTACCTCTTCGATAATTTCATCAAGGGAGACAGCAATCAGCTTGCCCGTGCTGCCGGTATGGCGGTCGCCAATAACCCCGGAGGTACGTCGTTTAACCCGCTGGTTATCTATGGCGGGACCGGCCTGGGTAAAACGCATCTCATGCATGCGCTTGGGAACTACGCTCTTGCCACCGGCAAGGCACGCCGCGTTGTTTATGTGTCGAGTGAAAAATTCACGATCGACTTTGTTGAAGCAATTCAGGGTGACCGCGTCAACGAGTTCTCCCTTTTTTACCGTTCAGTCGACATGTTGATCGTTGACGACATCCAGTTCTTCTCCGGTAAAGAGAAAACCCAGGACAATTTCTTCCACACCTTCAATACGCTTTATCAGCTCGGCAAGCAAATTGTGCTTTCGTCCGACGTCCCTCCAAAAGAACTCAAAGGTTTGGATGAGCGGCTGATTTCGCGCTTCCAGTGCGGATTGACTGCCGACGTTCAGCCGCCTGATCTTGAAACGAGGATTGCCATCCTTCGCAAAAAGAGCGAAGAAAACAGCCTCGACCTTCCGCCGGATGTAATCGAGTTTGTCGCTGCCAATGTTACAAGTAATATTCGCGAGTTGGAGGGTTGCCTTATCAGTCTTTTTGCGCGCGCGTCTCTCGAGAACCGCGAGATCAACGTTGACCTGGCTAAAGATGTTCTCCGCGTGGTGGTCAACGAGCTGAAAAGCCCTGTATCCATTGAACAAATTCAACGAACTGTGTGTGATTTTTATAGCCTCCCCGAGGATCTTCTCAGAGCTAAAACACGGAAACAGGAGGTCGTAACGGCGCGCCAGGTGGCAATGTTCCTTGCGAAAGAACTGACAAACTCATCGTTGAAAACCATTGGTTTACATTTTGGAGGTCGCGATCATAGCACGGTCATCCACGCCTACCAGTCTGTTGAAGACCGCATGAACACCGATTCGGTCTTCAAACAAAACGTTGAACAACTCCGCCGTCACCTTCATCTCAATCATTCTTAATTTATTTTGTGTTCATACAAAGGCCCCTCCACGGGGCTTTTTTTTTGTGGATAAGTTACGTTTTAACCTGTGAATAGCGGTTCGTTCAATGTTTATTTCTGACTCTTTTTTCCAGCCTTTCTTTTTCTGACGAGAGATTGTTACTATCTCTCTTATTACTAACATTCTATTAACAATCGATATTATAACCGTTGACCTTCAAACAAACATCATCCTTTTCCTTAATTAATTTATGAACACCATCAACACCCTTATAATAATTAATCTCTTTCTTTTTCTTTCCTTAGTAAGTAATGGTACAACAACCCATTATACAGGCTATTCTCTCTTTTGATTCTTGTTTGTGGACTAATTTTTAGCTAAATTCATAAGCATTCCACTCCGCAACGACCCTTTTACAAAGGAGTTCCTCAATGAAATTCACTGCACCAAGCAATGAACTTCAAAAGATTCTCTCAAAAATCATTGGTGTTGTTCCTGCCAAATCCACGTTGCCTATACTGGAAAACATTCTTTTCGATTTGAAGAAAAACACCCTCAGGCTTTCTGCGACAGACCTGGAAGTATCGATGTCGGCGACGATTGATGTAAAGGGAAGCGAAGATGGAGCCATCACCGTCCCGGCAAAACGCCTCATGGAAACGATCCGCACCTTAACGGATGTCGGTATTATTTTTTCAGCGGACCTTTCTTCAAACAAGATCAAACTTATTACGGAAACAGGTGAATATACTCTTCTTGGCGAGTCAAGCGAGGAGTTTCCGACTATTCCGCAATTCAAAGGGGAGGACAAGATTGTACTTGATGGAACCATCCTTCGGCGAATTATTGCACGAACAAATTTTTCCGTAAGCACGGACGAGCTGCGACCCGCAATGACCGGTGTGTTATTTCAGGTAAGCCCAAAGGGCTTGCGCGCCGTTGCGACGGATGGTCACAGACTCGTTCGATACAGCTTTGCCGGGATCAAGCAAGCTCAACTGAAAAAAGACATTATCGTGCCGGCAAAAGCTCTTAATCTGGTTGTTAAGACGTCCGAGGAAACAGAAACCACTCTTCTTGTTGACGCAACACACATCCAGTTTCTCTTCGGAAACACTGTGCTGACATCACGATTGATAGAAGAACACTACCCGAACTACGAATCCGTAATACCGCTCGATAACGAAAAAAGCCTCTCCGTAAACCGCGAAACACTGCTTGCGTCGGTGCGACGGGTGTCGCTGTACTCGAGCACCACAACCCACCAGGTGCGGTTTTCCATCAAGAATAACGAGTTGAAAATCGCAGCGGAGGACATCGATTTCGGGGGCGAGGCACGGGAAAAGATGGCGTGCAAATATTCCGACGATGAGATCGAGATAGGATTTAATTCAACATACGTGATCGACATTCTCTCGCATATCGACGCCGATGAGATAGTTTTCAAACTCAGCACCGCGGTACGCGCTGCGATTATTACGCCGAGCGCGCAGAAAGAAAACGAAGACCTTCTGATGCTCGTAATGCCCGTACGGTTAAACGTCTAAACACAGGCAAAACGGTGTGTGAAACCAGACTCGTTGATAGCCCCGATTCCGGGGCTATCGCATTGTAAGTGCGTATCCGGTGAAAACGTCAACCATCGACATACAGAATTTCCGCAACCATTCAAAGACCGTCCTGGCATGCGCCGAAGGGGTCAACGCAATCATCGGGGACAACGGGCAGGGAAAGACGAACATCGTCGAAGCAATTTCGTATTTGTGCCTGACGAAAAGCTTCTACGCGTCGGGTGACGCGGTAACATTGAAGATCGGCGAAGAACTCTTCTCGATTCGCGGATCATTCGAAAGCGACGGCGGCGTTGTCAGGAGGGTGGAAGCGCTGTACGAGAAGGGCACGGGACGCAAGTCCATTTCCATCAACGGCATCCCGGTTGAAACGATGTCTTCCGTCATCGGAGAGTTTCCGGTCGTCGTCCTCTCGCCGGAACAGGGAGGCATCACAAACGGTGCGCCCAGCGAGCGGCGTAAATTCTTAGATCTCGTCATTGCGCAATCCAGCAAGGCGTATCTCCAGGAATTACTGGAATACCGGAAAATCCTCCGTCAACGTAATAAGGTTCTTCTGGACGCGAAATTTGAGCGGAGAGATTGTACTGAAATTCTGGAGCCGTGGGACGAGGCGCTTGTGGAGACCGGTTCGCACCTCGTACACCGGAGACAGGCGTTCATCCGCGAGTTCTCCGAGGAAATCGTTCGCTCGTATAAAAGCATTGCCGGGGAAAGCGAGAGGCCGGGAATCGACTATGAGCCATCAGTCCCAACAGGCAACACCGGATCCGTCGAGGCAATCAAGACAGCGTTTACGGAGGAGCTTCGTTCGAAGGAAGATGAAGAGCGCCGGCTGGGGGTGACCGCCGTGGGTCCCCATCGGGACGAGATAGGGCTTTCGATCAACGGAATACACGCGCGGAGATTTGCCTCGCAGGGCCAGCACAAGACTCTCTTGATAGCCCTGAAGCTTGCAGAAGTTGCCTATTTAAAGGAGCGGTGCTCCGAAACGCCGATTCTCCTGCTCGACGACGTGTTTAGCGAGCTCGACGAGCACCGGTCGGAACGGCTTGTGGAACAACTTCAGGGACTTGGCCAGGTGTTTGTCACAGCTACAGACCTGAGGGCGTTTCCCGCAGAATTTCCATGGAGAGGGAAAAATCAGACATTTACCATTTCTGCCGGCGCGATCGCCGGGACGGTCAGGAGGAAAGGTCGCTATGCAGCGGCTGGGGCCGGCAATTGAAGATCTCCTGGGATCACTGGGAATCACGAGGAGGATCAAGGAGTACGATGCGGTGGCGCAATGGGCTGAGGCCGTTGGTCAGCAGGTTGCGAGAGTGACAGAGGCGCAATCGATTAAAAAAGGAATCCTCATTGTGCGGGTGAGCAATGGGCCGTGGCGGAACGAGCTTCAAATGTTAAAGCCGGAAATAATCAGGAAGCTCAACGAGAGCCTGGGGGAAGAACTTGTAAAGGATATTCGCTTTCTCTGAGCGCACAGAGCGGAACCTCAAAGGAACCAATGGCAAAGAAACCAACGACAGAAGAAAAAAAACCAGCGAAGTCAAAACCACCGGCCGGGAAGAACGGACAGCGCGAGTACACCGCCGAAGACATTACCGTCCTTAAGGGGCTGGAAGCGGTGCGTCGAAGACCGGCGATGTACATCGGCGACGTCAGCGCAAGGGGCCTTCACCATCTTGTCTATGAAGTCGTTGATAACTCCATCGACGAAGCTCTTGCCGGGTACTGTAAAAACATTCTTGTGACGTTGAACGCAAACGGATCGGTCACCGTGGAAGACGATGGGCGCGGCATCCCCACCGATATTCACACTGAAGAAAAACGGTCGGCACTTGAAGTCGTCATGACGGTCCTGCACGCAGGAGGGAAGTTCGATAAAAACACCTACAAGGTGTCGGGCGGCCTTCACGGCGTCGGTGTGTCTGTCGTGAACGCGCTCAGCGAATGGCTCGAGGCCGAGGTCAGCCGTGACGGAAAAACCCACTTTCAAAAATATAAACAGGGAGACCCCGTTGCACCGGTGAAGCTCTCCGGCAAGGCGGAAAAAGGCAAAACGGGGACACGAGTGACGTTTTTGCCCGACGGGACCATCTTCAAGAACCGGGCGTTTAAATTCGAGACGATTGCAGAGCGCCTGCGGGAACTCGCGTTTCTCAATCCGGAGGTGACTCTCACGATTCGCGACGAACGAACAAAGACAATCGAAGAAGAGATCTTCCACTTCAAGGGCGGGTTGCGCGAATTTGTGCAGTACATTGACGCGACGCGACCCTCGACCATGAAAAAAGTATTCTATGCGAAGGGTGAAGACAAAGACGAAAACGGACGCACAGTGGAAGTGGAAGTGGCGTTTCAGTACAACGATCAGTACAGCGAAAACGTCTTCAGTTACGTAAACAACATCAATACGCATGAAGGCGGAACGCACCTCGTCGGGTTCAGGACGGCCTTGACAAGGACGCTCAACACGTTTGCGTCAAAGACCGGGCTCGTAAAGGAAAACGGCGTTCAGCTGGTGGGAGATGATTTCCGGGAGGGGCTGACTGCAGTGGTGAGCGTGAAGGTGCCGGAGCCGCAGTTTGAAGGCCAGACGAAAACAAAACTTGGAAACAGCGAAATCAAAAGCATCGTCGAGTCGATTCTCGGTTCACAGTTGACAGACTGGCTCGAACAAAACAGCCCGGACGGAAAGCGCATTATCGAGAAGAGCCTGAGGGCGGCAGAAGCGCGGGAGGCGGCAAGGAAGGCACGGGATCTCACACGGCGAAAGAACGCGCTGGACTCCGGCGGACTGCCCGGAAAGCTGGCCGACTGCTCGATCGATGAGCCTGAACATTGCGAGCTCTACATCGTTGAGGGTGATTCGGCCGGCGGGAGCGCGAAACAAGGACGGGATCGCAAGTTCCAGGCGATTCTTCCGATCAAAGGAAAAATCCTGAATGTTGAGAAAGCCAGGATGCACAAGATCCTTGAAAACGAGGAGATCCGGAACATTTTCACAGCGATCGGAGCCGGTGTTGGGCAAGATTTTGCGCCTGAGAAGATCCGCTATTTCAAGATTATCCTCATGTGCGACGCGGACGTAGACGGTTCACACATCAGAACACTCTTGCTCACTCTTTTCTTTCGACACATGAAGCCGCTGATCGAGTTGGGGCACATCTATATTGCCCAGCCGCCTCTGTACAAGGTGAAACGCGGGAAGCAAGAATACTATGCTTTTGATGATGACGAACGCGACGAGGTGGTTAAACGGATTAAGAGCGAAAAGAGACCCGCGAAACAAGCCGTCGAGGAAATCGAAGAACTGCCGGCGGTGAGCGAGGAAGGCACGATCGTGAAAACAGACGGTGTCACAATTTCGCGGTTCAAAGGACTTGGCGAGATGAACCCCGAGCAGCTTTGGTCAACAACCATGAATCCGGAAACCAGGACGATTTTGCAGGTGACCATCGATAACGCAGCTGATGCAGACAGGACATTTTCGATTCTTATGGGAGACGAGGTGGAGCCGCGGCGGGAGTTCATAGAGAAAAACGCAAAATATGTGAGGAATTTGGACGTGTAGACAATGAGCAATAAACAGTGAACAGTGAACAGTGAACAGTGAACAGTGAACAGTGAACAGTGAATCGTTGAATACGGGATTATGGCGCAACTGAACGAAAAGATTATTCCGGTTGACATTGAAGACGAAATGAAGGGATCGTACATCGATTATTCGATGTCGGTCATTGTTGCCCGCGCGCTTCCAGATGTGAGAGACGGCTTAAAACCGGTTCACCGCCGCGTGTTGTTCGGCATGCAGGATTTAGGCCTCGCTTCAAACCGGCCGTACAAAAAAAGCGCACGCATTGTCGGAGAAGTGCTCGGTAAATACCATCCGCACGGCGACAGCGCTGTCTATGACACCATGGTGCGCATGGCGCAGGACTTCTCGATGCGCTACCGGCTGGTGGACGGACAGGGAAACTTTGGTTCTGTGGACGGCGACTCACCGGCCGCCATGCGGTATACCGAGGCACGTCTTTCGCGCATCGCTGAAGAGATGCTGAAGGATTTGGATAAAAACACCGTCGATTTTGCCCCAAATTTCGACGATACGCTCAAAGAGCCCACCGTCCTTCCCGCCCAGCTCCCCAATCTGCTTTGCAACGGAACAAGCGGCATCGCCGTCGGCATGGCGACCAATATCCCGCCGCACAATATGAACGAGGTGATCGACGGATGCCTGGCCTACATCAAAGATCCCGCCATAGGCAACGAAAAGCTGATGAAGCATATCATCGCGCCGGACTTTCCCACGGGCGGAATTATTTACGGGTATGAGGGTGTCAAGGAGGCTTATACAGCGGGGCGCGGTAAGCTGCTCGTGCGCGCTAAAGCAAGCATTGAAACCGGCAAGGGAGATCGGCAGAGAATCGTTGTCTCAGAGATACCGTATCTCGTCAACAAAGCGGGGCTCATCGGAAAAATCGCCGATTTGGTGAACGATAAGAAACTGGAGGATATTTCCGACGTCAGGGACGAGTCAGACCGTGACGGGCTGCGCATTGTGATCGAGTTGAAGCGGGACGCCACGGCGGAGGTGGTCCTGAACAATTTGTTCAAACACACCCAGATGCAGGTGACGTACGGCGTGATCATGTTGGCCCTTGTGGGTGGCCGGCCGCAGGTGCTGACGCTCAAGGAGATGATCGGGCACTTCATCGAACACCGCAATGTCGTTGTCGTGCGGAGATCGAAGTACGAACTTGACGAAGCCGAGAAGAGAGCGCATATCCTCGAGGGCTATATCATCGCGCTCGACAATATCGACGCGATCATCAGACTCATCAAACAGTCCAAGGACGTCGAAACCGCCAAAACCGGCCTGATGAAAAAATTCAAGCTTTCTGAAATCCAGGCAAAGGCCATCCTGGACATGCGTCTTCAGAAGCTTACGGGTCTCGAGCGCAAAAAAGTGGAAGATGAGTACCGCGAACTCATCAAGCTGATTGAAAAGTTGAAGGCGATTATCAAAAACAAGCAACTTCAGCTGAAGATCATCGAAGATGAACTGCTGGAGATCAAGAAGAAGTACGGAGACGAGCGAAGAACAGAGATCGTTTACAAAGCCGAAGAGTTCAGCGTTGAAGACATGATCGCGGAAGAAAACGTTGCCATAACCATCAGCCACAACGGCTATATTAAGAGGTTTCCTGTTTCAGGATACCGACGACAGGCGCGCGGCGGCAGGGGAGTGAGCGGGGGGGCAACACGCGAGGATGATTTTGTCGCGCATGTGTTTGTTGCCAGCACACACGATTATGTGTTGTTCTTTTCAAATCGCGGCCGGTGCTACTGGGTCAAGGTCCACGAGATCCCCGAGGGGGGACGGACAGCAAAGGGTAAACCGATCAACAGCCTGATTACAACAGGGTCAAACGAGGGGATTGCCGGTTTTGTCGCGATCAAAGAGTTTGACGATAAGCATTATATCCTAATGGTTACAGATCAGGGAGTTGTCAAGAAAGTTGTGGTCTCGGAATTCAGCAATCCACGAAGAAGCGGCATTACAGCAATGGGTCTGAAGAAAGACGACAAGCTGAATGACGTAAAACTTACCAACGGGAAACAGGATGTGGTACTCGGGACCCGCAACGGCATGGCGATTCGTTTCCATGAAGACGAGGCGAGGTCCATGGGCCGCAGCGCTGCGGGTGTGCGAGGAATCCGGTTGAAAAAAGGGGATCGCGTTGTCGGAGCAGTAACGCTTCACCGGAACGATACAACGATTTTGGTTGCGACGGAAAAAGGGTACGGAAAACGCAGCGAAGCAGAAGAGTACAGGATCAGCCACCGGGGAGGGAAAGGGATTTTCACGGTCAAGACATCCGACAAAACCGGCAAAATGGTTGCCATTAAAGAAGTTACGGACACGGACGATATCGTGGTTATCACCATGAAAGGTGTCGTTATTCGCCAGCACGCTTCCGATATCCGCATAGCCGGTAGAAACACCCAGGGCGTGAGACTCATTCGGCTCGACGACGGTGACACAGTTGCGGATGTTGCCGCCGTGGTTGCGGAAGAAGCGGAAGACAAGAAACTCGAAGAAGCGGATAAGGCAAGCAACAAAGGCAAAACAGACGGGATGAAAGATGGAAACGACGCGTCACGCCAAAAGAAGGCGTTGAAGAAATCGAGCCCGAAAACCGTTAAACCGAAGAAAGGGAAGAAGAGAAAGAGGGTGTGAATGTAAATCGATTGAGCGAGGGGTAGGGTTAAAGGTAAAAGCGTTTGTTCAGTTCTTCTTGAATATTCCTTTCAGCGCATCGCCGGCTTTCTTCTTCAGCGCATCTTCCTGTTTCTTCTTCTCGTTTTCCAGTTCCGCCTTCTTATTCTCTACTACCGCGAGCTTTTCTTTGATCTGGCTTTCGTACGCCTGAAGACGTGCTGTGACCTCCGCGCGTTTCTGATTGAACAATTCCTCCACCTGGGCGCGTTTTTCCCGGATCTTCTCGTCGAGTTTCGCTTTCAAATCATTCCGAATCCGGGTCACCTCGTCTCCAATTACTTTTTTCACGCGGGCAACGAGAATGTTGTCAAGATCAGTCTCGAAAGCAATTTCGAGCTTGCCGTTCGTTTTCCAAAGGTGAAGCTTCACGCTGAAGGCGCTGATCGACGCAAGCACTTCCCGCACGAGGCGTTCCACGGTATTGTGCGTCTCGCGCTCGAATTCGACGGTGATTCCGCGAAGATCAATCTGCGCTGTAGCATCAAACTGGTTGCCCGGCACCGTTGCGTGAACAGAAAAGGCAGCGTTCGCATCCGTGATTTTTGAAGGCAAGAAATCGGAGCGACCGAGTTGCATGGCCGCGATGGGAACACCGCTGAGCGTGGCGCCATATGCATCAACAGAAATCTCCCGGGTGCGGTCGATGGAAGCCGTAAATGTGGCATCGGTTCCGCGGCCCTGCTGAGCAGCGAGATCAACAGTCATTGGGACACCTGTGATCTTCTGGTCCGATGTAACATTGAGAATCCTGCCTTTTGCGTAGAAGTAATTGGGGTTGCGCTGCTGGTCGGTGCCGCCCGAAATGTTGATCTTCTTCATCCACAATTTCGGATAGGCATCGTCCCTGGGAAAATGGATGGTCTGTCCCTGAAGCCTCGGCGGTTTTTCATTCGCCGGGGTGGACGTCGCGTTTCGGATGTTTTGCTTCGCAAAATCGACCCATTGAAGATAGTCGTTTGCCTTCTCGAGAATATCCTTGCCGAGGAGGAGTTCAGCCAATCCTCCCATATCAACGCCCGGAAGCCGGGCGGCGTCGAGAAGACGCTGTAAATCCTGGCGCACAATGTCGTCGATGGAACGCACCGACGCAGTGAGCTGATTCACTCCGTCCGTCACCGATTGTTTGCGGGCAGCAAGAGTTCCTGCGACCTCGCGTATTCCCTTCTGCGCTTCGTTGACATTGTTGAGCGCCTGGACGACCTTCTCCAGACTCTTGAGCTCGTTGACATTGATCGCCTTCACGCGCTCTTCAATATCCTTGATACGTTCGCGGGATTGCTCAATTTCAGAGAGAGCACCCTCCCACTCCTGGCTGGCCCGACGGATTTGGCGTTCGAGCGTGTCGAGGTGTTGGACAGACCGAAGGTTTCTCACATCGAGCAGGCTGTCAATATTCAACTGAGCGCGGAGCTTACTCAGATCAAACATTGGGGTGGACTTCTTCTTTTCATCGGCAATCGCTTGTGCCTGGGCAGAGAGTGGAGGCGCAGATTCGCCTGATTGCGCGGCAGAAACCGGTTCCGGTTTACGTTCAAGCGAGCCGTCGGTTGTTCGTTTTGTCCCGAGGATAAACTCGTTGACCTCAATGTTCTCGATGATATACTTATTACGCAGGAGCTGACCGAAATCCATGGCAAAGGCGATCCTGCCGGTTTCAAAACCGTTAGTCCAGGGGTCATTCGGATCAGCAACCTGCAGGCGTGCGAGCTCCATACCGACAGGAGCGAACGTCAGGTGAAGATCATCGATCTCCACTTTTGCGCCAACAAACGACTCGCCAGCAAGCTCAAGTCCGGATTCGACCCAGCCGTCAAGAAAGAAGTACAACAAGACAAGGAAAACCAGGAAAGGGACAATGACGATATAGATGAATTTCGTTCGCATCTTACATCCCCCAATCGCGGATTCTTCGATACCAGCGTACGAAAGCGCTTTTACTGACCACCTGGTAGATCTTCCACTTCTCGATTCGTGCGCCGAGATGAGTTCTGTATGCAACGACAAATTTTTTCATGCCGAAGTATACCGCCGGAGACAGAACCAGAGCCCCGACGAGGCTGCCGAGAACAAGCGTATTGTTGAATCGCGTCAGCGGGGCAAGCGGAGCGTTGTAGAGTGCCGTCCAAAGAGGGCGCAAGGAATCGACGTTGACAAGAAGGACATAGCCGAATTCATGGAACAGGGGATCAAGAACATACCCTAGGAACGCGAAGAGCGTAAACGCGAGAAGAGCAGCGGAGAGATTGACGTCAAACGTGAGAATAATAAGCCAGACGAGGATCCCCTGGAGCGTGAGCACTGGGGAGAACCCGGCAAGAGATCCGAGAGCAAATCCGGCGGCGACCTGGCGCGGAGTTTGACCTGCGCTCAGGACCTTGATGAAGTTGGAGAGAATTTGGAGCCAGAACATTTGCGGTGATTAGGCCTGGTGAACGGTAAACAGTGAACGGTGAACGGTTAGATTAATCCACCGTTTACAAGATAGGGGATGCGGGAAAAGGATTCAAGGGGGAGGATTGCAGGCCTCCCCCGAGGATCATGCAGAACGAAGGGCGTTGACGATATTAAGCCGGGCAGCGCGGATGGATGGAAGAAATCCGCCGACAAATCCCATGAATAGGGCGAATGCAATGGCCAAGAGGACAATATCAGTCGAAAGCGCAAAGGAAAACTCAAGCTCAGAGAACGAACCAAAATTCATCGTGGAAACCTGTAGGAATCCGAGAAACGACGCAAGGAACAATCCAATCGCTGCGCCCACAATCGAAATGATCAGGGACTCGAGCAGGAAGGCCGCCAGAACGCTTCGACGTTTAAACCCGAGAGCCCGTAACGTTCCGATTTCCACGGTTCGGTTTGCGACGGCGGCATACATGGTAATCATAGCCCCAATCATTGCACCCACGCTGAAGAACGACGTAATGAAAAGGCCGAGGGCGCTCAGAAAGATGGACATAAAAGCAGAGAGATCCTCAAAAAACTGGCGCTCGGATTTGACCTCAAATTCCTGGAGACGATTATCCTGTTCAAACGCTGTTTTGACGGCTTCCAGCTGGTCCGGGGATCCAAGGCGGAAGGTGATGGTGGAATAGGCGCCTTCGCGGCTGAAGGCGCTCTGAAGCTGGCGAACGTCGCCCCAGATTTCGGAATTAAATCCGTTTCCCCCTGTATCAAACATCCCCACGATCAGCCAATTATCTCCTCCGAACCGGACAGTGCCTCCGACCTGCGCCCCCCGAAACCGCCTCGCGATTGAAGATCCAACGATAACCTCTCTGGCGCCCTCGATGAACATGCGGCCATCGACGATCTTGGTCTGCGGGCGGAGCTGAAAGGCGGGCGCAGAAACACCTCGAACCGTGACATTGCTCATCCCGGCTTCTTCGCCGATCTTCTCGAGGTTGATGATTACAACCACGTCACCGGTGATCAAGGATTTTCCGTCGGCGTCGCGTGCCACTTGCGGGAGGGCGGCAATAACACCGTACGAGTCATTCGTAATGATACTGGAGATTTCACCGTTTGCCGCCTTGCGGGCGATCAGCACGTTATCATCAGACCCCGTTGCCACCAGGGTTTGCGTGATACCGTTTGCCATCATGAGCACGGCCACAAACACGAACACGACAAGCGAGATACCAACGACAGTGATCGCTGTTGTGAGCCGGCGTGTGAGGAGGCTGCGAACGATATACTTAAAAGGGATTTTCATGGAAGACCTTTGGAAAAGAGAAATTGAATCATTGGTTCATTGATTCATCGGATCACTGCGTTGGCGATAATAGCACGTTTTTAGCCGACAAAACGCAATCCGTCCACGATGGTTGTTCTCAAGGCACGCTGAATCGGGAAAAACGCCGCGGCCACTCCAACCAAAAGAGCAGCCGTCCCGGCAAGCACAATCGTTGACGGTTCGATATAGAAGACGGGGAACCAGGATTTTGGTACCACCAGCGAGAATGCCCCGACAACCGGATACGTCAACAACAACCCGAATCCTCCGGAAAGCACCGAGATGATCATCGATTCACCGGCGATCAGCCCGACGATATGCTTACCGGAAAAGCCGAGGGTTTTCAGAACGGCATATTCCTTGGTTCGTTCGCGGGCTGACATAATCATCGTATTTCCGAGAACGAGCATGATGATGCCGATGATGACAAAGGAAATGAAATTGAAGAGGTTGAGAATGAGGCTGGTTCCCTGAATGAAGCTCTGTTGAAACGCGGCCTCCGTTTCCGTCTTCGTTTCCGCCCGCGAATTCGAGAACATTTCGTCGATCTGGCTTGAAATCGATGCCGCGTCGGCGGGATTCGCGATCTTGATGATATACCAACCGACATCCCCGGCCCGGCCGGGCATATCCATTTTCATGCGCTCGTCAAGATAGGTCCAATGGAAGAAAAACTGTGTTCCGTCTATCTTTTCATCTCGAGGCTGATAGATCGCGCGGACGACAAATTCCCATTTGCCAGGATAGATATCGCCGTCCATCGGGATGACATCGCCGATCTTGAATCCGTATTGGCGGGCGAGGTCCGCTCCCACAATGCAGGCGTTGCGTTCCTTGAGAAAGGCATCATATTGCTCAGGCGACACCCTGAATTCGGGATACGCATCCAGAATTGTCGCGGCGTCCACCGCCATTCGGGCAAAAAATTGATTCTTGTCAACATACACACCGCCAAACCAGTTGGCAAAACTGACGGTTTCCACGCCCGGAATGCGCGCGATACGGTCGCGGTAGGCATAGGGGAGCGGAAAAATAAATGATACGGAATTGCGGGCAATGAGCCGGTTGGCAGCAGAGGCCTCGACGCCGGCATACCAGGCGGTGACCACCGTACGAAGGAAGCCGAAGGCAACCACAGCGATCGCAATACCGAAGATGGTCAGCATCGTGCGGAGCTTGTGCCGAAGAGCGTTTTTCCAGATGAGTTTCAATACTTTCATAGTGGTGTCCTCACTTAAGCTCGCCTTTATCGAGATGCCGGACAACGTGGGCGCGTTCAGCGGCGCGCGGGTCGTGGGTAACCATAACGATCGTCTTCTTGAACTCCTTGTTCAGCCGTTCGAGAAGAGTCAGAATTTCCTCGGCGGAATTCTTATCAAGATCGCCAGTCGGCTCATCGGCAACCAGAATCGTCGGATCGGTCACAATGGCGCGTGCGATCGCGACCCGTTGCTCTTGTCCGCCGGATAGTTGTTTCGGATAATGGTACATCCGATCGGCAAGTCCGACAACGCCGAGAGCGGCTTCCACATGCTTCTTCCGGTCGCCCTTGGAAAGCGACGTCAAGAGCAGCGGAAGTTCCACGTTTTCATACGCAGTGAGAACCGGGAGGAGATTATAAAACTGGAAAATGAAACCGACGTGAGTGGAGCGCCACTTTGCAAGCTGGGATTCGCTGAGAGTCGCGATATTTGTGCCGCCGACAAGAAGAGACCCCGCGTTGGGTTTGTCAATTCCCGCAATGAGATTAAGCAGGGTTGTCTTTCCGGATCCCGAGGGCCCCATGAGGCCGAGAAATTCCCCTTCGGGCACCGAGAAGGAAATGTTGTTTAAGACCGGCACCTCAAACGTGTCGCGCCAGTAGGACTTTGAAACGTTCTGCACTTCTATAATAGAGGCCATTGCTGCTCCTGGATTATTTCAATTTCACCGTAGAACCGTCGCGAAGTTCATCCGGTACTTTTGTAACGACTTTTGTACCGGCAGAAATACCGGAAATTACTTCAATAAGCGAACCCATCGTTCTGCCGGTTTGGATAAGGACCTCGACGGCCTGGTTTTCGTTGACGGTATATACGACAGTGTTGCTGTTTCGGGAAACGACAGCTGAAGAATTTACCGTGAGAATTGGTTTGGCTGTCGACGCATCAGACGTTGGAGGGCTTGTGAGAAACAGAACCTTTGCACTCATCTCGGGCAATACACGGCTGTCGTAGGATTGAAATCCAACCTTCACCATCACCGTGGCCTTTGCACGGTCGGCTGTAGGTACGATCTTGGTGACAAACCCCGCATAGCGAATATCCGGGTAGGCATCGAGGGTGATCTCGCAAGCCTGGTCAGGCTGAATACGCTCGATATTGGACTCGGACACATCTGCTTCAACTTGCAGGGAGGACATATCAGCGATGGTGACGACGGCGGATCGGGATCCGGCAGCCGCCCCCATGGGAGCAACCATTTCGCCAACGTCTGCATTTTTTGTCAAAACCGTGCCGTCAAAAGGGGCCCGGATGAGCGTGTTCTCAAGATTCACTTCTGCACCAGTCACGGCCGCTTTGGCTGCATCAATCGATGCAAGAACCCGGCGATAACGCGCCTCGGCTCCGTCGTGGTCGGCCTGGGGCGACAATCCCTTCTCGACAAGGCTTTTCACCCGGTCGAGCGTCTGCTTCGCATCGAATAACTCGGCTTCGCTGACTTTCAGATTGGCACGAGCCTGCGCAACCTGAGCCTGCATGTCGGAATTCTCGATTCGAGCGATGATCTGACCCTTGGTCACCTTGTCACCCTCGACAACACCCAAATATTCCAGACGTCCGGTTGCCTTGGAAGCCACGGCGGCTTTTCGCTGGGCCACAACATAACCACTCGCTGTAAGCACAGCGTTGGCCTGAGAGGGGGATGAAAAGGAAACAGTGGTGAGCTGTACTTCGATAGTGGGGTCCAGAGCGCCCCGAATCATCACAGCGCCAATTGCCACCACGGCGACAACGGCCGCCCCAATTGCGAGGCGTACATACAGCCGCCCCTTTGGAGGGGGTGAACCGGAGGATTCTGTCCGGTTTATTCGTAAAGAAGAAAGGTCAGCAGTTTCGTTTTCAGACATACTTAATAGGCGTCAATTCAGAAGGAAGGAAAAGATAAGGAAAATTCGATTTAGTATGAACACGAACAAGATGGCAAACTGTTACATGAGTTTGAATGAATTTTCGGTGAATAAGGGATATCGATCGGTAAAGATGAAGATTAAACATCAATTTTCCATGAAAGAACAGAGACATGGTCGGCTCGGGCGGACTAATGCCAACCGGCTTTCTTAATAGTCGCTTCGAAGCAATCAAAATCGACAGGCAAACATCACTATTCTTGCGGCGGAGGGGCAGTGAACCGTAAGGTGAATTCCCGAATCTCAGCGAAGGAGAAGCTAATACGATTCCGGGAATCAGGCGGACCTAGGGAGTATCGCCTTTTTGCAGTTCTTCAAAATACTTGCGGATGAGATCCTGATAATCTCTTGAGTAACCATGTTCGAGCGCCTTCAACAGATCTTCGCGAAGCTGGCTCTTCCCCTCTAACGTTGAAGGATCCAGCTCCGCCGGCCCGGGTCTTGCAATCTGCCTCCCCGTTTGCGCTTTTCGCTTCTTTTCAAAATCCCGTTCTCTTGCCGAGCGTGAAGCGTCGAGCAGCCGGGAAAGAATCCGTTCCTGCTTCTGGACAGTTTCCGGATTTACATTTCCTTGCTCTAAATCCTCAACAACCTCTCTCATTTCCTGTGTTATGCGTTCAAGATCTCCAAGAATGCGTTGCTGCTCACCGCTTGCCCGCGCTTCTGCATTGAGTTGTTCAAGTGATTTGCGTAACGCCTCTTGCTCCGCCGCAAGCCGTGCTGCTTCTTCGAAGCCTTGGGTACGCATATTGAGCGACTGTTGCCGGCCGGCCATCCGCTGAAGCTGGCCCATCAACCCGCTCCCGCCTCCCTGTCCATCCGACTGCATCATGTCCTGCATCGACTGTTGAACCGCCATGGCGGCTTTGTTGAGAGATTCCATCGCCATGCGTTGCTCTTGAGAAGCGCTGCCTCCGCTTCGTATTTCCAGCGCCTTGAGGGAGTTCTGCATCTTCATCAGCGCTTCGCCAATTGTCTTTCCCATCTCGGGTGTGACAGCAAAGGAGCGTTTTGACAACGTCTGCAACGATGACACGAGATTCTGGAGATCCTGGAGAATTCGCATTTGATCCTGTGCGTTCTCGCGCAGTTGCGAAGAATTCTGGGGCGCAGTCTGAGATTGATCTTTAAGACGTTCTTCCCGCGCAGACAGTTCCAGGAGGTTCTTTATTGCCCGGCGCAATTCATTCATAATGTACTGTTGCTGTTCCTGGAGCATTTGCATTTGGATCTGCGCGAGGTCTTCACTGAACTGCTGAAGCGCCTGTTGAATCTCTGCCTGAGCTTTCCGGGCCTGGTCACGCTTTCCCGACCGGAGCTCGCTTGCCGCCTGGCGCATGGATTCGTCTGCCCGCGTGCTGTCAAGGCGGTCGATGGCCGCCTGGAGCTCCTCCTCGGGCATTTCTGTGAAGAACTCCTCCATCCGGTTTTGAACGTCTTGAGCAGATTGTTTCAATTGGTCCAATTGTTTTTGCACATCCTGCTGCTTTTCCGCAAGCATTTTTGCCTGGTCCGGATCGTTAGCCTGATCTGTTGCGGCCTCAAGCTCTTTTTGAAGTTTCAGCAACTCTTCTGCACGTTTTCGCGCTTCGTCCAGCTTTTGTTCAATCTGAATCCTTTTGAGCAAATCCAGCGTGCGTTCGATACTCTGGCGGAATTGCTCTTCCGAAAAAGTGAGTTGCTGGAGCGCCTGGCGAAGTTGTTCCTTGTTGACGTTCTGCATCGCCTGCTGGAGCTGTTTCATGGCTTTCTGCATTTCGGCGGAATTCAGTTGCTCGAAGAGTTGCTGGAGTTCGAGATACTTCTCCATCGTTTCAGGAGAAAGGACATTTTGTTCCTGCATTTGTTCCGCCATGTTCTCCAGCCGACTCTGAACATCCTGGAGTTTCTTTTGAAGCTCTTCGTATTTTTTGGCGGTCTCCTCCATTTTCCTCTGTTGCTGCCAATCGATGTCCTTGTTTTTTTTGAAATCCTCCTGAATGGATTCGACGTTCTTTCTCAGCTCTTTTGCCTCTTCAGCGGTTTTTCGCAGATCCTCAAGGGTTTCTTCATGGCCGGTGTCCAGATCGGTAAAGACCTCTTCAAGCGAGGGAAGCCTCAGGAGGAATACCTGACTACGGCTGCTTTTGGGTCCACGAACAGCATCATTGTCGAATATCTCCGCGAAGTACTCTACAACATCCTCCGGAACGAGTTTCAGGCCGGAAAAATCCCACACAAAGGGAACTTCAAGCTGCACCGCGGTGCCTGTGCGAATTGGAATCTCCTGAAAGGAGTAAGTTTCGGAGGGTCGCTCATAGCGAGAATGAATGAGGCGGAATCCAAGGCGTAACCGTGAGAATCCGAAATCATCACGAATGCTGATTAACAGGGGAAGGGAACTTGTCCCGGCAATATCGACATTGCGCCCGGGTTCCAGAAGCGTAACGGCAGGGGGTTCGTCGGGAAGGACCGTGACCTCATAAAAGAGCGGATCGGTAGTGCTCAACCCGTTTTCATCGGTCAATTCCAGGGCATATTTGGAATCAGCGTTAACGGTAAACTGGCCCGAGAATCGGGATGCGCGAATGGACAAGGGGATTTCTGCGCCTTGCTTAAAACGCAAGGAACCCGTTGCAAGGTCTTTGCTCGCCGTTCCTGTGATGCGAACCCGGGTGCCGGCAAGGGCGGTGATATCTCCGACGAACTCCTCCTGGACCCTTGAGGGTTGTCGCGTGTACGGAGGAAAATCTAGTTGAACCTGGAACGACCGGACCAGAGGACGATCAACAATGGTAATACGAAAGCGTTCGCTCTGAAGGCCGGCGAATTCGGCGTAGTAGTCCGTTGTTGCGCGAAGGGAGGCGAGCGAGGCATTGAATACATCCGAGGTATCGCCCCATGTCTGAAGGGCCTCGAATTCGTTCTGCCCCTCCGGCTTCCAGAAGAGAGACAGGGGTTCCTTCGGAATCGCCCCCGTGCCGACGGCTACGACTTTTATCGAGATGGAAACATCTACCCCTTTGATGGCTTCTGTCGTGCCCGGTGTGATGTGAAACGTAAAGCGGGCTGGTGGGACAAAATCCTGGCTGAATCGCAAGAACCGATATCCCGCGTTTCCAATCGAATCAGGAAAAAGAACAATAAGAAAAAACAGCGCGGCCAGGCTTACAGCCGCGAATTTCGATGCGCGTCGCAAGGGTGTGACATCGACTGCCCGGTTAAAATCGAGGGAGGCGGTGGCGCTAGCGAGATCCTGGAACGATGCATCGATCAAATCAGCCGAGTAAAGGGTTCCTCTGTTTCTTTCCTCTTGTAACTGAAGCAGGTTCAGAAGACGATCACGTACTTGCGGAAAGGCCTCTCCCACGAGATGTGCAAGCTGTGAATCAGGCGGTGCCGCAAGCAACCCGAGGCGTTTTAAAGCAGGGCGGAAGAAGAACAAGACAAGAACGGCACCCATCAGGACGGTTACCGCCATGAATTCCATCGTGCGAATGGAACTATTGAACTGAAAGAGAACCTCGAGGATCAGGATGATCGCGGCAACGCCCGCAATCAGTGAAATTCCGCGCAGTACCAATGAACGCAACTCAATGTCGAGGAGTTTCTTTCGAACCGAAGCAAGACGGGTTTGTATGTCGGTGATAATTGACAAAGAAAGTAATTGAGTTATTACTCAAGCCGCTAATTCATCAACGACCAGACAACGATATTTGTTCCGAATCGGAGGGCCTCCAGACGGACATTCTCCGGATCGTTGTGAATCTCGGGATCCGCCCAGCCATCGCTGAGGTTTGATTCATAGGTGTAGAAAACAACCAATCTGCCCTGCTCAAAGATACCGAATCCCTGCGGGGGTTTGTCATCGTGTTCATGCGTTTTCGGCAATCCTCCGGGGAACCCGAAATGTGCGCTAAACAATCCGTGGCTGAACGGCAGTTCGACAAACTCCTGCTCCGGAAAGACTTTTTTCATTTCCCTCCGGATAGAGCGGTCCAGGCCGTAATCATCATCAATATAGAGAAATCCTCCGCGGAGCAGGTATTCACGGAGACGCGGTGCCTCGAGATCGGAGAAAACAACATTTCCATGTCCGGTCATGAAGAGAAATGGATAGGAAAAAAGGTCTTCGCTTGCGAGATCGACAAACCGATAACGGGGATCCACATCGATTGTGGTGTTTTCCTGAACGAATTTCAGGAGATTGACTTCTGCAGACGGGTCATTGTACCAGTCTCCGCCGCCGCTATATTTGAGCCGGCCGATACGAAACTGGCTCTCCACCAGCGGCTGGGCGTGGGCACCGACGGCAATAACAATAACGAGTAAAGCGGCGAAATGGTGAGTCATTCCGCAATGTAAAAAAAGCCGGTGTGATTAACAACGGATTTGGGGGGTAAAACGAGGCGAACGGTCGCTAGAGCTTTTTTGTGGCCGAAACCGCCCACCAAGCGTCAGTAGTGCGGGCGACTCTGTCAGCCAGGCTCACAATGATCCTCTTGGCAACGGCCGGATGGTTTTCGATCAGGTTGTCGAGTTCAAGATTAACAAACAACAAAGATGTGGGTTCCAAGGCCTGAAGGGTTGCGGTCCTGGGAATTTCAAGAAAGCATCCGAGCTCTCCGAAAACGGTGCCAGACTCTGAAAATTCCATAATGGAAAGATCCCGCTTCACAACTCCGATTCTCCCGTTGAGAAGAACGAACCATCCCTTACTGGGTTCCCCCTCCCGCACAATGATTTCCCCGATGGCGAAGTACTTCTTTGTTCCCGGAAGTTTGGTGATGTCTTCCTTCGGATTAATCATTTGTCCTTCTTTCTTCCCCTGTCAATTCGGTGCACTCGCCGCGAGGCACCTCTCCCGTTCCAGGGAGGACACACCGTGACGAGTGTCCGGGAAGAACAGGAGAGAGTCTCGCGTTGCGTTTCTGCGAACCGCGTTAGTCCATGATCTTTCTCAAAAAAGCCGGTTTATCGGGATCGGACTTGTCGATTTTCTCCTTTTCGTCGGAGCTTTCTTTGATCGCGTTGAACGGCAGTTCGACTCCGCGTCGCATGAACGAGGGTTCGTCGAGTTTCTGCAGCTCAGAGGGACCTGAAGGAATCCGGTCGACCAGCTTCGCTCCCATCCTCACCGGTTTTTGGCCTGCGGCTTTCTTGTTGAAGCCCGTCGCAATCACCGTCACCATCACCTCTTCTTTCAGATTCTCATCGATGACCGTTCCGAGGATCACATTTGCATCATCGCCCGCGGCCTCGTGAATAATGCTGGTCGCTTCATCCACTTCAACAAGGCTGAGGTCCGGTCCGCCCGTGATGTTGACAAGAATCCCCTGCGCTCCGGCAATCGATATGCCTTCCAGCAATGGACTTGAGATGGCCGCGTTCGCGGCTTCAACAGCACGGTTTTCACCGGAAGCAACGCCTGTACCCATCAAGGCATCGCCCATTTCACGCATGATCGTACGAATGTCGGCGAAATCGACATTGATCAGACCGGGAACCGTGATGACCTCCGAAATTCCGCGGGTCGCGTTGTAGAGGACCTGATTGGCAATCTCAAAGGCTTCGAGGAGCGGCGTTCTGCGATCAATGATGTCAAGGAGCTTCTGGTTCGGAATGACGATCAGTGTGTCGACCTGCTTCTTCAACTCCTCAATTCCCCAGTCTGCCTGATTTGTCCGTTTCTTGCCTTCGCTGTTGAAAGGCCGGGTGACGATGCCGACGACCAGAGCGCCCATGCTCTTGGCAATATTTGCCACTCCCGGCGCACCGCCGGTTCCGGTTCCGCCGCCAAGCCCGGCGGTAATGAAAACCATGTCGCTGCCGGAAAGGCAGCGGGCAATTTCCTCGCGGTCTTCCTCGACCGCCCGCTGGCCGATAAGCGGATCGGCTCCCGCGCCGAGACCGCGCGTCAGGTTCTTTCCGATTTGAAGTTTATGCGGCGCCTTATTGCGTTCGAGGGACTGAAGATCGGTGTTAATGGCGATGAAATCAACGCCGACCAGACCTTTGTCGATCATGCTGTTGACTGCATTGCCGCCACCGCCTCCGACGCCCACGACG
The DNA here is from genome assembly GCA_040901865.1 of Bacteroidota bacterium. GTDB lineage: Bacteria > Bacteroidota > Ignavibacteria > UBA10030 > UBA10030 > JBBDYD01. Next base: position 29,391 of record JBBDYD010000008.1, read on the forward strand.
CGAATTTTCGCGCCACGGTCACTAAGGGTATCGAGTTCTATCACGGTATGTCCTCCCTGTATGAGTTGGATATTGAATATGGAAACGTTCTATACATTTAGAGTTCGTCAAACCACGTTTTCATCCTGTTGAAAATATTTTTCACAGAGCCTTTGCCCCTGCCATTTCGCATCGAGGCCGTGATGGCGGAGCGGTCGCGGTGTTTGAGCTCATGAATAACCAGGCCGACTCCCGTTGCATAAATGGGGTTTTCGATTTCCCGGATAAGCCCGGCGCTGAAGCCGGTTGGGATCCCGATCTTCACCGGCATTCCAAGGACCTCACGGGCCAGGTCGGCCGTCCCCTTGATAAGAGAACCGCCGCCGGTCAGGACCACCCCGGCGGAGAGGTGTTTGGAGTAACCGGACCGTTTGATTTCCATTGCTGCAATTTCGAGGATTTCCTCCATGCGCGGTTGAATCACCTGGCAGAGTAGTTTCTTGTCGATTTCGATCGGGGGCCTGCCGCCGATTCCCGGAAGGATGATCGGACCGTTGTCGGCGATGGCGGGCATATAGGCAAACCCGTGCTCGATCTTGAGTTTTTCCGCTTGTTCAGTCAGAATGCCAAATCCCTTTCGAATATCATCGGTGACCTTCTTTCCGGCGACACCGACAACGGCAGTATGCCGGATTGTCCGTTCCTCAAAGACGGCAAGGTCGGTCGTACCACCGCCAATGTCCAGGAGTGCCACGCCCACCTCCTTTTCTTCATCGTCCAGAACCGCATAGCTCGAGGCGAGGGGTTCGAGCACCATGTCGTTGACTTGAATGCCGGAACGCTGAACACACTTGTAAATATTCTGTGCAGCGGTCACGAGGCCGGTGATGATATGCACCACCGCTTCCATGCGCACCCCCGACATGCCGACCGGGTCGTAAATTCCATCCTGTCCATCGACAATGAACTGCTGAGGGATCACATGTATGATCCTTCGATCCGACGGCAGGGCCACGCGTTTGGTGTCTTCGATAAGCCGCTCGACGTCCTGCTGGGTGATCTCATTGTCCGGGCGGCTGATGGCAATCACCCCGCGGCTTTGGAAACTCTGAATATGATCCCCGGCAATCCCAACGGTGACGGCCCCAATGCTCACGCCGGATTGGGCCTGAGCCTCCTGAATAGCCATCTGGATTGACCGGACGGTCTTTTCGATATTGGTCACAACGCCCCGGGTCAGGCCGTCGGACGGGCTTCTTCCGATCCCGAGGATGTTCAATTTTCCCGGATGCGTTTCATCCGGAGATGCAACGATGGCGCACACCTTGGTAGTCCCGATATCAAGACCGACCGCTATCTCATTGTTCATGATACTCCTCGATTCGGCCGCTAGGACCGCGGCTGAAGTTTTGATTTTCCCAGTTGTTCCTTCCAACGCACAACAACCTGATCGTCGAAACGAATGTCGATGTACTGAACCGAATGAGAACCGCGCTCCCGCACGATTTCATTCCAGAATGCTTCCAACCGGACAAGTTTCGAAGGGGCATGGCCGTGTCCGTACAAAATCGGAATACTGCCTTCAGCCGTATAGAGCACAATATCACCGCCGCTCCTGAGCCGAACCTCTGAAATCAAGTGAAACATCTCCTTGTTGACCTGCCGGGCGGCGGAGAGAATCGCCAGCGCCTCCTGAACATCTGAATGCAACAAGGTTGACCCGACCTTGGGAGACACATCATCAGGAATTCCGCCGATCAGGGGTAAATCGAACAGTTCACCGGAAACCGAGTGAGGCAAAACGACGCCTTCGGGATCCAGATAGCGCAATTCTCCAGTGTTGATCATTGCGACCGGAGTTCGTTCCGTGACCGTAATCCTGATAGTGGAAGGCAGATCACGCTCGACAACGACTTCTTTTATGAAATAATGACTGATGACGTCTTTCTGAATCTTCATCAAGTCGAGATCGTACATCCGTGTCCGGTCACCGATATGAGTGAGCTGCAGGATCTCGTTTGTCTGAACGACGCTGTTTCCCTGAACCAGGACTCGGTGAACCGTCAGACTGGACTTCCAGAAATTTGCACCTGCCACAAGAAGGCCGCCGAGGAGAATCAACGAGACAAATCCGAACGTCAGCTTTTTGGTGGTCTTCATACAGGATTTGTTTTAAGGCTTTCTGAAAACCCCACTAATTTCACTTCGAGTTCAAGAAAAACTCCCGCGTTTTGATACACGGTTCTGCGCACAAGGTCGATAAGTTTCAGAATATCGGATCCCTTTGCTGATCCCAGGTTTACCATGAAGTTTGCGTGCTTCTCTGAAATCTGAGCGTCTCCAATGCGCTTCCCCTTCAATCCGGCCTGTTCGATTAAGCGCGCCGCGAAGGTTCCAGGCGGATTAGTGAACATGCTTCCTGAATTTGGCATAGTGAGCGGTTGGGTCGCATTCCGACGAGCGATCAGCTCGCTTTTCTTTCGCCGGATCTCTTCCGTGTCTCCCTTCACAAGCCCAAACCGGGCGCTCAACACAACATCCAAACCAAACGCAGATTTTCTGTAGGAAAACCCTGCCTGTTCCTTCTTCACCCATTGAATCTCTGTTCCGCGGAAGGCCTCGACATCAACAATATAGTCCTTCATTTCCGATCCATGGGCGCCCGCGTTCATTACTACCGCGCCGCCGACACTTCCAGGAATTCCAGCCGCCCATTCGATTCCCTGTAAGCCGTTCTGGATGCAAAAATCGACAAGCTTTGTGAGCCGGGCTCCCGCTTCCGCCGCAACCAAATCGCCGCTCATCGAAACGGCCGACAATCCGCCTTCCAGATTAATGGCCGCCCCATGATATCCCTCGTCGCTGATGATCATATTGCTGCCGCGTCCGATCATCATGAAGGGAAATTGCTGTTCCCGGAAATACCGTACGATCGCGACAACCTCATCCTTGTCTTGAGGCTCAAGGTAATAATCCGCCGGTCCGCCCACCTTCATAGAGGTATAGGGTGCAAGCGGCTCATTCACCGCAATGCGGCCGTGGAAGAAAGACTGAATGTGGCTAAGAGAGACCACAACGAGCAAAGGGTAAAAGGTTAAGAGTCATGAAAAACTTCATTGTCATCCCGCTTTCTTCTTTAGATCTGACAGAAACTCTTCGCCAAATTTCCAGACGTCGCCTGCGCCCATTGTGATGATAATATCACCCCGTTTCATGAGTGCCTTCAGCGTGCCCGGAATGGCGCGTTTGTCGGGAACATAATGAGCATCCTTGTGCCCGAATCGTCTTGCAGCATTGACAATCAATTCCCCCGAGACTCCTTGAATGGGATCTTCCCGTGCAGGATAGACATCTGTGACAACCAGAACGTCGGAGAGGAGAAACGACTTTCCGAATTCCTCATAAAAATCGCGCGTACGTGAATAAAGGTGCGGCTGAAAAACACACACGACCCTGCGTCTCCATCCGGCTTTAACGCCTGAAAGGGTGGCTCGACATTCGGTTGGATGGTGTGCGTAGTCATCATAGACCGAAACGCCGTCGACTTCACCCTTGAGCTCCCATCGACGGTACACTCCCGAGAATTTTTCAATGCCGTTCTTGATCTTTTCGAAGGGCACGCCAAGTTCAAGTGCGACCGCGATTGCGGCAAGGCTGTTCTGAACATTATGCGTTCCCGGAACAGCAAGTGTTATTTGCCCGAGTTCCTGTGAATTCCGCCTAAGCGTGTAGGTGGAAGTATTGTTTTTGTGACGAATATCGACGGCCTGAACATCCGCCTGGGGATTCAGGCCGTAGGTGATGAGTTTCTTTTTTAGCTGAGGCATGATGTCAAGCAGTGCAGGCTCGTCGAGAGAAAGCACAACAAATCCGTAAAAGGGAACGCGTGAAGCGAATTGCACGAAAGCACCCTTGATGTCTTCCAGATCGCGGTAACAATCAAGGTGGTCCGTCTCGAGCGTTGTGAGAACCGCGATGGTCGGGGTGATGGAGAGAAATGACCGATCGAACTCATCTGCCTCCACCACAATGAATTCACCATGTCCGAGCCGTGCGTTTGTACCGCCCAATCCGCTCAGTTTTCCACCCACGATGACCGTTGGATCCAGGTTCCCCTCCATGAGCACGAGACTGATCATAGATGTGGTCGTGGTCTTCCCGTGCGTTCCGGCAACGCCGATCCCGTATTTCAGCCGCATGACCTCGGCCAGCATTTCCGCCCGGCGAATCACCGGGATTTTGCGCTTGACCGCCTCTGCAACTTCAGGGTTATCGGGCGTTACGGCAGACGAGTACACGAGAGCATCGACATCGGTTTCCACGTTGCGGGCCTGGTGACCTTCAAAGATCTTCGCTCCGAGTTGCTTCAACCGGTCTGTTATCTCAGATAAACTGCGGTCCGATCCGCTGACGTGAAATCCCTGGTCAAGCAGGATTTCCGCAATGCCGCTCATACCGATTCCGCCTATTCCGACAAAATGTATTTTCTTGATCGAGGAAAACATTTCTTTATTGAGTCGTTCGTCGTTTCATGCCGAAGGTTCGGCGCTTTCTCTTGGGGACCTTTTCTGCGATGCGCTCCATTTCGAGGATCAACTCATCGGCCCTCTCATAACGGCCCGCCCGGATACGAAAGATGCGCCTTCGGGATTTGATCTTAAATACGATCATTTGAAATCTCCCGGCAGTTTGGACCAGCCGCTCACGGCCGATGTGCATCCACTCCATGTCGGATACTTGGATCACCCGTTGATGACTTCTGTTATGAAAAACGATCATTTCGCCGTCAATCTTCAACGTGCGGTCCCGAAACTTGTTCATCAGGAGCACCGCGAGGGAAACAATGAAAAAGAGAGCCATGATATACATGATGGGATCTTTGTAGATGAGCGTGAACTGGTCCTCCACAAAGCTTCCGCGAATCCCGGCATAGAGCAACAGCGCCACAAGATAAATGAGCACCTGCTGGTAGTAGAAATCGAGTTTATACTTGAAGATCTTCATTTGAGTTTCCATGAACGTTGCAATTCAAGGACTCGCTGTGCAATAATTGAAGCTGCCTTGGGGTGAGCGAGTTTCTTTGCAGATTTTCGCATGGCGTTTCGCTGTGTACGGTTCTTCAAAAGAGCTAAAACCGTTGTCTTAAGTTTACCAAGGTCCTCTTCCCGGACGAGTTCTGCCGCTCCAGCCTTCACAAGTGATTGCGCGTTACGCGTTTGATGATCACCTGCTGCGTGCGGATACGGAACCAGGACAGCCGGTGATCCGGTCAGTGTCAACTCGGCAATCGTCGTCGCCCCAGCTCTCGAAACAACCAGATCTGCTGCCGCATAGGCCATTTCCATGGCCTGGATAAAAGGTCCGACCCATCCGATCATCCGCTTACCAAGCCGATCCTGAATTCCTTTGAAATGGCGCTCACCCGTTTGCCAGATCACCTGCACGCGTGCATTCTGCAAACTATCCACGAAATTCAGAATTGCTTCATTGATAGCCGCAGCTCCCTGGCTTCCGCCCAGGATCAAAAGGACAAGCTTCCCATCTGACAATCCAAAAAACTTGATGGCCTGCTTTCTGGAAACAGAACCCATCGTTGATCGGGTTGGAGTTCCAACGACCTCGGTATTTTTTGCGCCCTTGAGCCACACAACGGCATCCTCGAAAGCAAGAAACACACGCTGAACGCGGCGGGCGAGCAGGCGCGTGGTTATTCCGGGATAACTGTTGGATTCGTGAATGACCGTCGGAATCCCCAGTGTTGTCGAAGCGAAGAGAACGGGTCCGCACACATAGCCTCCGGTCCCTATCACCACAGCGGGTTTGAGCCGCTTCATGAGAAAGAACGATTGAACAAGGGCAACACTTGCTTTGAGCGGAACGAGAAGATTGCCCGGGCGAAGACTTCTTCGTATGCCGCTGATCCAAATCGTTTCGAACCGGAATCCGTGCTGTGGCACGACCCGGGCTTCGATTCGGTCTTTTGTTCCCACAAACACAAGTTCAATATCCGGCTTCAAGGTTTTGAGGGCATCGGCAATCGCCAATGCCGGAAAAACATGTCCGCCGGTTCCTCCGGCCGCGAGCACAATAGTAGTGGGCCGTGCGGACACGTTGCCGTCCTTAATCTCTGACACTTTGTTCCTGCAGCGATTCCACGGGCATGACACCGTCCGGGAGCTTCGTCGCACGCGGATGTAGGTCGGTTTGGGCCGAAATATTCAACAGAACACCAATGGCAAAGCATGAAAAAACAAGCGACGATCCGCCGTAGCTGACAAACGGCATGGGAAGGCCGGTTGTTGGCAGCAGGCCGAGTGTCACGCCAGCATTGACAAGAGCGTACAGCGACAACATACTGGTGATGCCGGTCGCGAGCAGCCCCCCATATTCGTCACGGGCATACTTGGCGATTTTGAATCCACGAAGCATGATGAGCAGAAAAAGACCGAGGAAAAATATTGTTCCCAGAAACCCATATTCCTCGCCGACGATTGAGAAAACAAAATCTCCGTAGGATTCGGGAAGGAAGAGATCCCTCTGTTTGCTCTCGCCGGGACCAACACCCAGGAAACCTCCGCTGCCGAAGCCAATAATTCCCTGCCAGAGCTGGTAGTTCATGCTTCCCGGATCCGCTCTCCCTTCAAGAAACGATCGGATACGCGCCATGCGATATGGTGCGCTGATCATGTACACAACGAGTAACGGGAGGAGGGCGAGCGCCGTAAAGAACAAATGGCTGAACTTTGCCCGGCTGACAAATAACATCACGAGACTCATCAGAATGATCATAGCGCCGGTGCTGAAATTCGGCTGGAGCAGTACGAGCACCGAGGTTGCGCCGATCCAGATCATCATGGGTAAATACCCGCGCTTGAAATCGCGCACGAGCTCCTGCTTCGTGGCAATCATGGTACAGAGATGAAACAAGAGTGCGAATTTCGCGAATTCGGAAGGCTGGACCCCAAGTCCTCCGAATCGAAGCCATCGCACGGCTCCCTTGGTTTCACCCCCAAGGAACAACGTGAGCGTGAGTAATATCACGGCTCCGATCAATGCGATCTTTGTCAACTTCCGGTACTTCTTGTAATCGACCGTAACGCCGAAGAACAGTGCGGCGATTCCGATAAGAATCTTAAGCGCATGGGAATTGAGCAATCGGTCGCTTTCGCCGAATTTCTGCATGGCCCACGTGGCCGAAGCGCTGTAGACGACGCCGAGACTCAGCACCATCAGAGTCAACACGGCGATCAGGGTTGGAAGGTCAATATGGTTCTTTTGAATTCGGGTCACAGATTCTTCAGGATTTCATGTGATTCACAAGTTCTTTAAACACTCTTCCCCGGTGCTCATAATTCGTAAACCAATCAAAAGAAGCGCACGCAGGAGAAAGAAGAACAAGATCTCCCTTTTCAGCCAGACGAGAAGCCGAAGAGACTGCTTCTTCCATGGAGGAAACCAGGGAAACCGGGACAACATCGCGGAACGCGGCCTCGACTTTTTGGGCTGACTCACCGATGGCGACAACCGCCTTCACGTGTTTTTGAACGAGTGACTTGATTACGGAGTAGTCATTTCCCTTATCACGGCCGCCGAGGAGCAGGATGATCGGATTCGCAAATGACCGGATGGCGTACCGGACAGAATCAACGTTGGTGGCCTTTGAGTCGTTGAAGTATTGCACTCCGTTGAGCTCACGCACGAATTCCAGACGATGCTCAACTCCCTTGAAGTTGCGCAATGTTGCCCGCAGCGAGGCCGGACCGACTCCTGAGAGAAATCCGGCCAGAACCGCCGCCATCGCGTTATAAGAGTTGTGAACTCCGCGAATGGTCATTTGATCGATAGGAAGAATCTCATGCCGTTGACTGTTCAATTGAATCTGTATTGCGCTATTTTGAATCCACGCACCCTCGAGCTGGGGATTTGTGTAACTAAACGGGAGTTTCCTGCTCCTGGCATTCGCGACAACCTTCACGGTCCAGGGATCATCAGCGCAATAGATGAGCGTATCACCGGCATCCTGATTTGCGAAGACTTTTGCTTTTGATGCCGCGTAGCGCTCCAGCGAGTGCAGGTACCGGTCCATATGATCTTCTGTGATGTTCAGAAGCACGGAAATGTTGGGTCGAAATGTTTCGCAATGATCAAGTTGAAAGCTGCTCACTTCCAAAACAGCAATTTCTTCTTCAGCCATGTCCAAAACGACCGATGAGAATGCCGTTCCAATATTACCCGCAACCACATGTTTCTTTTTTGCATCTCCCAGAATCCTTCCGATGAGGGTAGTTGTGGTCGTCTTTCCGTTGCTCCCGGTCACGGCAATCATGGAGCCCTTACAAAACCAGCTGGCAACCTCCAGTTCGCTGACGATCGGAATCTCCCGGCGCATTGCCTCCCGTACAACCGGCGCATCACTGGGCACACCGGGGCTCAGCACAATCAGAGAAGCCTCAAACACCCGGTCGGAATGTCCGGATGTCTCCAACGCAACTCCGATTGCCGCCAGATCCGCGTAAGCCTCTCGAAGCTGATCGTCAGGACGCTGATCGCTGACCAGCACCCGGGCTCCCTTTGAGCGAAGAAGTTTCGCGACGCCGATACCGCTGCGGGCAGCGCCGATGACGGTCACCCGCGAATTTTCCAGTTGATGCACGTTCTTACGACGCCCTGCGGGCCGTTCCTTGTTTTCCCGTCAACGAACCTTAAAGGTTGCCAGACTCACTATCATGAGGAGTATGGCGATGATATAGAACCTGGTGACAATCTTTGGTTCGGGCCAGCCGAGCAATTCAAAATGATGGTGCAACGGAGCCATACGGAAAATCCGACGGCCCTCACCATACTTCTTTTTTGTGTATTTGAAATAGAGCCGTTGAATGATCACGGACAAGGTTTCCATGAGAAAGACTCCGCCCAGCGTGGGGAGGAGCAATTCCTTCTTGATCAAAACGCACATGGCTCCGATGGCCCCTCCAAGAGCAAGAGAGCCGGTGTCGCCCATAAATATCTGCGCGGGGTAAGAATTGAACCAGAGAAAACCAAGCGCTGCGCCTCCGAGTGCCGCACAATAAATAGCGAGTTCCCCGTTTCCACGAAGGAACGGGATTGTCAGGTATTGGCTCAGCTCTGCGTGTCCCGAAACATAGGCGATGATCGCAAGCGTCGCTCCGACAATACCGACAATTCCAATCGCGAGCCCGTCAAGCCCGTCAGTAAGATTCACAGCGTTGGACGTCGCCGTGATGATGAAGACCACCACAGGAATGTAGAGCCATCCCAGGTCGAGTTCGAGGTTCTTCAGAAACGGAACGGTTGTGCTGGACTTCAGTTTCCAGAGATCCGGATCGATCCACTCCGGAGCGAAATAGATCACACCGCCGACGACAAGGCCGACGGTCACCTGTCCAACAATCTTATAACGGCCGATCAGCCCTTTCGGCTTCTTCTTCACGACTTTCAGATAGTCATCGAGAAATCCGACAGCTCCGAGCGTGAACGTGACAAAAAGAATCAGCACGACATACATGTTGCTGATGTCCGCCCAGAGCAGCGCGGGAATAATGATCGAAGCCAGAACGATCAATCCGCCCATGGTCGGGGTTCCGGCCTTGGTCAGATGTGTCTTCGGCGCCTCGACCTTCGCCGCCTCACCTATCTGAAGTTCTCTCAACCGACGAATGATTTTCGGACCGATCCAGAACGCGATAATAAGCGCCGTCACAGCGGCGGCTCCCGCACGAAACGTAATGAATCGAAAAACACCGAACCCGGGGATGTCGTAAAGTCGGTCGAGATATGTGAGAGCGTAATAGAGCATGATTCAAGCGGCCTTGGACAGGCGCTCCCGCAAGAAGGTGACAACATCTTCCATCTTCATTCCGCGTGAACCCTTCACCAGCACAACATCACCCGTGAAAAGCAATTCGGTGAGATATTCAGCGAGCATATTCTTTTGTTCGTAATGAGCCTTGAATTTCGCATTCGAAGCATCGTGCGTTTCTCTGGAAAGTGGGCCGTAGGTCAACAGATATTCGACGCCGTTTTTCTCCGCCTCATGGGCAACATGCCTGTGCATGACAGCGGCATCGGGTCCAAGTTCGAGCATATCCGCAAGTACCGCAATGCGTTTGCCCGTCGTTTTCATGGATCCGAGGGTCTGAAGCGAGGCGCGCACGGAATCGGGATTCGAATTGTACGTGTCGTTCAGAACAGTAATCCCGCCCATCTCAATCACTTCCATCCGCTTGCCCGTCGGCTTAAAGGTGTGCAATGCACGCCGAATGCTCGCCGGCGGAACACGAAACGTCAGACCGACAGTCGCTGCCGCAAGGGCATTCATTGCGGTGTGCATTCCGGGGACTGAGAGCTCCACATTGAACGAACGCGCCCCGGATTTGACCTGGAACCGGGATTGTGCCTTTTCAGAGAGCGTCAAATTCATTCCCCGCACAGTTGCCCTCGATGCTTTGAAGCCGAATGTCACCGCGTTGCGAATCGACCGTGTGCGCTTCGCGAGAAATCGATCGTCGGCGTTGATGAAGACTTTCGCCGATTTCGACCGGTAGGTCTTCAGCCAATCAAACAACTCTCCCTCTGCCTTTGCCACCCTGCCGAGGGTTCTGAAGAATTCAAGATGTTCCGTTCCAATGTTTGTCAACAGCCCATGGGTGGGGAGGAGGATATCACACAAATAGCTGATCTCTCCCGGATGGTTCGTACCGATCTCCACGACGGCGACCTTGTGTTTTTTTTCCAGACGAAAGATCGTCAACGGAACACCAATGTGATTGTTCAGATTTCCCTCGGTTGCCAGTACGGCCGAGTGGGTTCCCAGGACCGCTTTGATCATGTCCTTGGTAGTTGTCTTCCCATTGCTTCCGCCCACGGCGATGACCGGAATATCAAATTTTCTACGATAAAGACGGGCAAACTCGCCAAGGGCCTTGATGGTATCGTCTACAACGAGTCGAGGTACCGACAGACTCAGCATTAAGGCCTCGTTCCGACCGGCCCATGCCCGTCCGATAATCACTGCCGCCGCTCCGGCAGTTATTGCCCGCGTGACAAAATCGTGACCGTCAACGCGTTCTCCTTTCAAAGCGACAAACAGATCACCCAACTGAACCGTGCGGGAGTCGATGGAAACGCCGGTAATCGTCAGCGGTTTCCGTCCGCCGAAATCAACCGTTTGCACATGTGTGACCTTCAACAGGTCCTGTTCAGAAAGTTTCATTGCTGTTGTATAAATTCTTCCACGATTTCACGATCGCTAAAATGGACCTTTTCAGTTCCGAGAATTTGATACTCCTCATGACCCTTTCCGGCAATGAGTATGACATCCCCTCGAGTTGCCTGTGAAAGGGCACGGAGAATCGCCTTCCGCCGATCGGTTTCAATAAGAACATAATTGCGCTGCCGGATTCCCCTTAAGATATCCGCGATGATTCTGTCGGGGTCCTCCGTCCGGGGGTTATCAGAGGTGACAATGCAGACATCGGCAAATTCCGCCGCAATGGCCCCCATGAGAGGGCGCTTTGCAGTATCGCGATCGCCCCCGGCTCCGAACACAGCCAGAATTTTTCCGCGACCTTCCTTCGGACGGACATCATGAATGGTCCGAAGACATTTTTCAAGGGCATCGGGCGTATGCGCATAATCGATGATGGCCGTCCAGCCGGCGGGAGACGGAATTTTTTCAAACCGTCCTTTTACAAACGCAGTGTGTTCGATTCCCCGTCGGATGTCTTCGACAGAAAGTTCAAGCGCTGTGCCGACCGCATAGGAGGCAAGAATGTTGTACACATTGAACCGGCCGACAAGAGGGGAGTGGAGATCCGTTCTCGATCCGTTATATTCAATGTCGATGTCCGTGCCGTTCATGGATAAATCGACATTCACAGCCCTCACATCCGATTGCGCATCAAAACCGTACGACCGGGTCCTGCCCTTCGAGGCCGCAAGGATCGCCCTTCCCCATTCATCATCCCGATTGGTTATTGTCCAGGCATCAGAAGGGAGGGAGTCGAACAGAATCTTCTTTGCCTTGAAGTATTCCTCCATCGTCTTATGATAATCGAGATGGTCTTGTGTCAGATTCGTAAAAACGGCGGCATCAAACTCGATTCCATAAACACGGGATTGATCCAGCGCATGAGATGAGACTTCCATGGAGACCGATGTACATCCCTCGTCAATCATCCGGACGAGCAATCGGTTGAGTTCGATTGATTCCGGAGTTGTATGACTCGCCGGGATCGTTTGATCTCCGATCTGATAACTGATGGTGCCGATAAGTCCGGTTTGTTGTCCTGAAGCCGAGAGCATGGACCTGATCAGATGACTGGTTGTTGTTTTTCCATTTGTGCCTGTTACGCCGACTATCGTTAATCGTCGGGACGGGTGTCCATAGTAGTTGGCGGACATAAGCGCCAGGGTTCTCCGGGAATCCGCCACGACAATCTTAATCACACCGAGATGCATGCAAAGCGAATCCGGAATCGCCGCATCGTCCTGGACGACAATAACCGAAGCGCCCCGGCTGACAGCATCCTGAAGAAACGCATGCCCGTCGCTTCCCGACCCGCGCAAGGCAAAAAAACAATCACCGCGGGAGACTTTTCTGGAATCGTACTGAAGCCCGTTCACCTCAACGTCATGCGTGACGACCATTCGCCCGAACATCGTTTGAAAGAGCTTGATAACCTGTACACCGTCAAGCAGGGGCGACAGTTTCATTTCACTCGATCCCTCGCAGCGTACCGAACCGTTGCCGTCAATACAGTATCGCAGTGGCAATGGCGCGCGGTTCGCACACCAACCGAATCGTTGAGCCAATCGCCGCCTTTTGACCGGCAGAAGGGGACTGCCGCGTAACTGCTCCTGATCCTTCGAAAACGACCTCGAAATCATCGAGGACAAGCCTGTTGATCGCTCGTCGGGCGCTCATTCCGCGTACATCCGGAACCACAATCAGCCCTTTTTGATCAGCCCGCGGTTCGTTGTGAAGTGCAAGTTTGATCGCGTCACCCTTGGTCACCCGGATTCCCGGTTCAGGAGATTGCCGAATGACATATTCACCGTTGCCAAATGTTTCGGAAACCAGCCCCTGGCCGCGAAGAATTCTCTCGGCGACAACTGTCTTGATGTTTCGGACATCGGGAACAACCAGCGTTTCTCCTCCGGTTGCGATTGCTTCCGCATCCGCCGTCCGTTGGAAACGCGAAGAAGTGTGCAGAACCCGTTCGGCGACCGCGCGGAAAATCGGTCCGCTGGTAACACCGCCAGAGTATCCGCGGGCACGGGGATTATCCATCATCACCAGACAAACCACTTGTGGATCCTCCACAGGGAAAAATCCGACGAAGGAAGCTGTATAGCTTCCAGTTACATAGCGGCCGTCGATGATACGTTTTGCCGTTCCTGTTTTTCCCCCAACCCGAACCCCGTGAATTCGAACTTCTTGTGCCGTCCCGCGCTCGACGGCTCCCTCAAAAGCCTGCATCAGCAGAGTTGCCGTTTCGGGAGAAACGACTGTTCGTATTTTTTGAGGTTGAACCTCGCGAATGGTCTCTCCATCGTCGTTGACGATTCGACGCACGATGGTGGGTTTCATCAGCACGCCTTTGTTTGCCACGGCCGCATAGGCCGCCGCAATCTGCAACGGCGTTACCGCTACTTCGTATCCATACGCCATTGATTGCATGGTGATGCCAGACCACTCCTGCGGTTTTTTCAATCGTCCGCGCACTTCGCCCGGAAGATCAACGCCGGTGGGGATGCCGAAACCAAAATCCCTCGCCTGACGGTAAAAGCGTTCGGGTCCAATGAGGTCAACCGCTTTTGCCATCACGATGTTGCTCGAAACCTCGATGCTTTCCTGAAACGTCAGGATATCGTACTCGTGCGTATCCCGGATTTGTCGAACAACTTTTCCGCGCAACAGCACTTTGTATAATCCGTTCTCTGCGTTGAACTTCCGTTCGGGGGAAATGACCGCATGCTCGTACGCCGCGGCGGCGGTCACAACCTTGAACACCGATCCGGGTTCAAAGGTATCGGTAATGACTCGAATCTTGCTGGCGCCCGCATCGTACCTGGCGGATTCATTCGGGTTGATTCCTGGAACGGTAGCGAGCGCGAGGATTTCGCCTGTTTTCGGATTCAGCATCACGGCGATCCCGCCGTCCGCCTTGTTTGCGGCAACACCTTTTCTTAGTTCTTCCTCGACAATGGCTTGAAACGTTAGGTCGATGGTCAGCACAAGATGATGACCATTGGCAGGAGGAATTGAAGGGTAATCGGCGGAAGGACGGGTGCGGCCCAGGCCGTCGCGCTGCATGATGACGGATCCGCTCGTCCCGCGAAGATCCTTATCGTTTTGTAACTCAAGGCCGGAAATGCCGCAGTTGTCAACGTCGGTGAATCCGATCAACGGGCCAGCAAGTTCATCGTAGTGATAGAGCCGTTTCGGTTCATTTACCACCACGACGCCGTCCAGTATTACAGAAGAGATGCGTCGGGCAGTCGAAGGACTTACTCGCCTCTCGAGCCAAACAAAACGCCTTGATTCGGCCGAGCGGAGCTTCGAAAGATACTGTGACTTGGGCTTTCCAAAGACATGGGCGAACGTTTCAGCAACACGCTGATCATGGTCACCGACGATTTTGGGATCGGCCGCAAAGGACACATACATTGTGTTTGACACCAAAACCCGCCCATCGCGATCGTACAGGTTTCCGCGGATTGCCGGCAATATAAATTTCTGCTCATACTGCTTGCGGGCAATCGACTGGAATTTTGGGGCATCGATGATCTGGATTTTGACCAACTGGGCCGCTACAACCACAAAAAAGAGTGAAAGGGCGAGTTTCAGGACGAGTAAACGTGCTGTAATGCCCTTGCGGACTTTTTCATCTTCTGGTAATGCCTGGGGGGCTTTAAAATCCATAATTTTCAGGGCTTTTTGGCCAATTCCGCTTCGATTCCCCGAATTCGCTCGGGATCAACGTTCAACCAAACGGGCGGCTCCCGAAGGCTCTTCAGCCCAAGTTCTTCCGCCTTTTCCTGAATGCGTTCCAAGCTTGCAAGCCGGTTGATCTGAGCCCGCAGGATCTCCTGTTCCATCAGAATCTGCCGATGCTCGGTTTCAAGGGCGTTGACATCATTCAACAACTGATTGACCGCAATAATGTTGCTGATGTAGAGAACGATGCCTACAGCGGCAACAATCAACATTATCATAATGGAAAACGGCGAGACCTTTCGGTGAACGGTCTTGCGGTTTCGCAGGGGTGGTAATGGATTCTGGCTCGGTGGCGCGGGTTCCGGGGGTTGCGGTCCCAGGGGCATGTTCCCCGGGTAGATCGATAACCGGTCGGGTCCGACAGAGCCGCCCCTCCGATCCGTTGCAGAAGGATTGGTCAGAAGTTCCTGATCAGGTGTTGAATGCTTGGCCATCAGAGCTTCTCCACCGCGCGCAATTTTGCGCTCCGGGCCCGCGGGTTTATCCGAATCTCTGTTGTCGTTGCTTCCACAGGCCTCTTTGTCAAAATTCTTGCCCGTGGCCTAATGAGCGTGTCGGGTACCGGCTTCAAGCCTGAGGGTACGACAGACCGGGCCGCGTCACGAAAACAATTCTTAACAATCCTATCTTCGAGCGAATGATAGGAAATCACGACAATTCTCCCTCCGTTCCGGACGACATCCAACGCTTGCTGCAAACCCTGCTGCAATCGATCAAGCTCACCATTCACTTCTATGCGCAGTGCCTGAAACACACGGGCAAGCGACTTTACCGCGAACCGGGTTCCTACCACCGACTCGACAACGGAAGCAAGGTCACCAGTTGTCTCAAGAGTGCCTCGTTGGCGCCGTTCAACAATCCGAGATGCAATCCGCCTCGCATGCTTCTCCTCGCCGTAGGTCCGAAGGATCTCCTCGAGCTCTTTGAGCGCATAGGTGTTCACCACCCGTGCGGCATGGAGGTCCTGCCTCCGATCCATGCGCATGTCCAGGATGTCGTTGGCGCGGAACGTAAATCCGCGCGATGGGTCATCAAGCTGATGTGAAGACACGCCGAGGTCGAAGAGAATCCCGTCGATCGCTTCCACCGAATGTTGAGAAAGAACTGAACGAAGGTTCCCGAAATTATCGTGAACCGGAATAAACCGACTCCCAAACTGCTTCAAACGCTCCGAAGCATAAGTCATAGCGTCTGTGTCGGCATCGATACCGAGACAGCGTCCGTTTTCGCTCAGCCGCTCCAGGATCGCTTGTGCGTGTCCGCCTCCACCAAGGGTGGCGTCGACAATTGTCTTGCCGGGCATGGGATCGAGAAACGAAAGAACTTCGTGAAGCAAAACCGGTGTATGAAACGGGGTCGCGGACAATGCCTAGACATTCGGCTTGAGCACCGCCTCAGCAACCGTCTCATAGGTTGCGGGCTGGTTGTTCATGTATTCTTCGTAGACCCTGGGTGTCCAGATTTCTATTCTCTCCAGCACGCCAAGGACCAAGACCTCATTCTCGATGCCGGCGAATTTAAGAAGATCCTGCGGAATGGAGATGCGAGCCTGGTTATCGAGCTGACAATCACTGGACCATTGCAGTAATGTTCTGACAAGGAACCGGTGCTGGGGATTCGATGGAGAGAGGTTTCTGATGGAATCCTCGAGCTTGTTCCACTCATCCTGCGGGTACAGGAACAGACATTGCTCAAACCCGCGCGTAATAATAAAAGTATCGTTTGCTGCCGGTGAGACGCTTTTACGGAGCTTTGCGGGGAGGGCAATGCGTCCCTTGTTGTCCACCGAGTATGAATATCTTCCCTTAAACGACGACATGATTGCGAAGGCCTCTGGAAGTACTTGATTTTATTGAACCTAAGACATCTCTCCCACATTCCCCACTTTTCCCCACACGGCACTGCAATTTACGGAAATGCGTTTGAAAGTCAAGCAAAAAGTTCAATAAATACAGGGGTTTCTGATGTGTGGATAATTGCCGGGAAGGTGTGGATAACAATACGGTCAAAAAATCCCCACTTTTTATGCGGAAAAGTGTATAAAGGAGCATTTTTAGGGCGTTTCAGAAAAACAACAGTATTGGTGGCTCTACTGCGGAATTAGTCCTTTCTATACCCGGAAGAATCCAGTTTACAATAGAATTCTAATGGGTTACTTTCAGAATCACGAAACGAGGAAGAATATGACCAACAGGCTGTTTTCACCCTCCGACCTTGAGCGAATCTCACAAGCCGTGCGAGATGCCGAGTTGAAGACTTCGGGCGAAATCGTTCCCTACGTTGTCGATCAGAGTGATCAGTACGAAGAAGCTACTTGGCGGGGGGGAGCGCTGTTAGGTGCCGCCTCTCTGGTGTGTATCGCGGTGCTGCACCTGACAAGCGACACCTGGCATGGACTTGGTCCGGCGGAAATCGGCATCATTACACTCGGCGCCATTGGCCTCGGTGTCATGCTCACGCATTGGCTCTCCCCGTTGAAACGGCTGCTTGCGGGAAACGATCTCCTCGAACACCGGGTCGCCCAGCGCGCTGCTCAGGCCTTCATTGCCGAAGAGGTTTTTCAAACAAAGGACCGCACCGGGATTTTGCTCTTTCTCAGCCTTCTGGAGCATAAGGTCCTCGCCGTCGGTGACTCCGGCATCAACGCAAGAGTCGATCAGTCCGAATGGGAGGACGTGGTTGCCAGTATCACGCGGGGAATCAGCAAAGGAAAAGCAGCGGACGGGTTCATCGAGGCGATAGGGAAGTGCGGACTGCTCCTCCAGAAGCGAGGTGTCGCACGGCGGCGCAGAGATCGTAACGAGCTTTCGAATCAGCTGCGCATGGGCGGAAGAAAAAAGACCGGGAGAAAGCGCTCATGAAAAGTCTCATGGTCATCCTTTTGGTAATAACGGGAAATGCGCGGGCTCAGGAGGTTCCTTTTCTTTCCGGCCGCGTGAATGATTATGCCGGAGTCTTATCGTCACAGTCCGCAGCAGTCTTGGAAACAAAACTCAAAGCGCATGAACAGCAAACTTCGAATCAGGTTGCAGTGCTGACAATCGCCAGTCTCGAAGGTAATGTCATCGAAGAATTCTCCATCCGCGTCGTTGAATCATGGAAACTCGGACAGAAGGACAAAGACAACGGCGTTCTGCTCCTCATCGCTCGTGACGACCGCAAGCTCCGCATCGAAGTGGGAGACGGCTTGGAAGGCGTTTTGACAGACGCGAGGTGCAGTCAGATCATTCGGAATGAAATTGTGCCCCGATTCAAGAACGGCGACTATGAAGGCGGAATCAGCGCGGGTGTTGATGCGATTCTGGGAAGTATTGAGGGAACGTACGTTGCCGATGAATCGGATGAAACAGACTCTGATGGCGGCTTTGAATCGATCGGCGAAAAGATCATGGGTCTCGGAATTTTCGGATTCGTCGTAGGGCTCTTCACCCTCAGGGCGATTTGCCAACCCGGAGGAACCGGATGGCTTCTGTACGTATTTCTTATTCCTTTCTGGATAGCGTTCCCTTGGGCAATTCTTGGAACCCTTATTCCTGGCGGTGTCTATATCGTAGCTTTACCAATCCTCAAGACCCTTCTGCGCAAGAAACCTGGAGTGAAGCCCTGTGGAACCTGGATGGCAAGCACGGGGAGCCGTGGATGGAGTTCCGGAGGCGGATGGTCTTCAGGCGGCGGTGGGTTTTCCGGCGGCGGTGGAAGTTTTTCGGGTGGAGGCAGTTCGGGGAGCTGGTAGGATCAGAGGTCAGCTTGGCCCGACGACTGTCCGCCGAAGCGAAGTGCAGGCGGAAGTCGGGGAGATCAGAAGTCGAAATAATTCGGACAAAAACGGATTACTGGGATGTGAAACTATGAAGCTCAGGGAGCAGTCCATTAATTTCTCGAAAGCAATGTCCTTTCATTCCGGCATTTCTCGCACCCTCAATGTTTTCAGCCAGGTCGTCCACAAAAAGTGATTTCGAGGCCGGAATTCCGAGGCCCGCAGTCACTGCGATGTAGTATTTGGGGTCTGGCTTAAGGCTTCGAAGCCGGTAGGACAGGTATCGACGGGGAACATGGGAAAGAAAACTGAATTGTCGGATACAATATTCAAAATGGAACTCGTTCGTATTGCTCACCAGCGCCACCTCGGCGACTGACGCTGTTTTTTCCAGCAATTCCGCCATCCCTATAATCGGTTCCCCGATCACATTTCGCATCGCTTCCTCCAGCTTGGGACGGGCGAATCTCCCTTCAAAAATCCCACTCAGATCCGCGAAATATTCGTCAGTCGTAAGTTCCCCGCGTTCGTATCGTTGTGTCGCGGATATAACCCCGGGACGATACTGCCCGCGTTCACTCTCCGAAACGCCAAGTGTTGCACCAAAGGCTTCAGGATGGATTTGCACCAGAACGTTCCCAAGATCAAACAGAACGGCCCGGTCCTTCTTCATCCCTTCAGCTCCGCGGAAACTTCCTTGCCTATGGTCAGAACAGCATAAAAGCCGCTGGCTGCGGATCCGCAATTGACCATAACTGTTTTTTGGAGAGTATCGATCCCGCGCGATTCATGGATATGTCCGCTTACGACAGCATCAGGCCGGAATTGTTCGACGAATTTGCGGACGGACGTACTTCCAACGTGATCTCCGGATCGAAGCCTGTCTAATTTCGTGTTGTGGGGCGGTGCGTGAGGAACGAAGATCTTGACGCGCGCGGCCTGAATGTCCTTCCATCCCGAATGAGCGCGGAACGATATTTCTTCCTCGGAGATCTCGTACGGTGTGTGCATGGGCGTGAAGGGTGATCCGGAAACGCCAAAGACCCCAACATCGTCAAGCATTGTTCCGCAAGCGTTGATGGAAATTGCATTTGAGGAAAAAACGGTTTCAAGTTCCGGCGGGTCCATGTTTCCTGCAACCACAATGATCGGGACGTCGAACTTTGCAAACCGTTGCAATGCAGACCGCGCCTCCTCGGCAGATCCGTTTGTCGTAAGATCTCCTCCAACGATCACAGCGGAGATCCCCGCTTCTTTCTCAATAATGCGTTCGGCCTTTTCGTACGCGCCGTGAATATCTGTCATTGCGAGAATCTTCATGGATCACTCACCTTTGGGTCTTTCATCGGATCAGACAAGAGAAAAGATCCGAAATCCTAATATCAAAATATCAAACAATATCGAAATTCTAAATTCAAAATGCAGTCGCATTATGGAATTAGTATTTAGGATTTGTTTCGTATTTAGACATTCGGATTTCGAATTTCACTCAATGAACCCGCTGGAAAGCCTTTTGTTTATGAATTGCATTCCGGTTGCATTTCCTATGTTCCTTCCCTACTTTCATTCGAACCTCAACCCATTTCCCAACCCATGGCTGCCAAAAAAAACACCTCCCACGGACGCGCTCTCTCAAAGCGTTCAGCCAACACGGCATGGAAGCCGAACAAAACCGCACTCATCACCGGTGCCTCGGGCGGCCTCGGTTACGACCTCGCAAGTGTCTTTGCAGAAAACGGCTATAACGTTGTCCTCGTGGCGAGGAACAAAGAGAAACTTCTCGACCTTGCCAATCGGGCCCGGCAAATGTTCGGCGTTTCGGCTCATGTAATCTCAAAGGACCTTGCACGCCCCCCGGCTCCGGCAGAAATATTCAAGGAACTTCAAACGAAAAAAATCAACATCGATGTCCTTGTTAACAATGCGGGCTATGGACTCCTCGGCCCATTCGGATATTCAGATTCGAGTGATCAGGTCAATATGCTTAATGTCAACGTCATGGCGCCGATCCGTTTGACAACACTGTTTCTGCCTGCGATGCTCTTGAAAGGGAGTGGAAGAATTCTGAACATTGCTTCCACCGCAGGATTTCAGCCGGGCCCTTTCATGTCCGGGTACTACGCGTCGAAAGCGTTCGTTGTGAGTTTTACCGTGGGGCTTGCCGAGGAACTCAGAGATCGCGGCGTGACCGTGAGTGTACTATGTCCCGGACCGATGGCTACCGGATTCCGCACACGTGCCGGAATCAAGCAACCGGCCCTCATTGCGAGCCTGGCGGACATTGATTCACGCGTTGTGGCGCGCAACGGATTCGAAGGCCTCATGGCGGGCAAGGTCATCATTGTCCCGGGTACCCTGAACAAGCTCGGCACATTGGCCGGCCGTGTACTTCCCATGACGATGATGGCGCGAATTCTCGGCAGAGTTCAAAAACAGAGAATGGAATAGAAATGGCAAAGACAAAAAAATCCATTTGCTGGCAGGCACCTATAAAGGCGCCTTTGTATTTGTGAGTGATCGTGTCAGGAAAAATTGGGCAATCAAGGGGCCGTTTTTGAAAGGGTCGGAGGTGAACGACTTTATTTTGGATACCCGATCAAAGCCTGCGATGTACGCGTGCGCGAATTCTTCATGGTTTGGACCCGGATTCAAAATCAGCAACGATTCGGGAAAAACATGGACGGATTCCAAATCGGGAATTCGATTCGAGGAAGGCAGTGACCGCAAAGTTGCGCGTGTTTGGACAGTGGTTCCGGGAACTGCAGACGAGCCGAATGTCCTTTACGCCGGTGCCGATCCTGGTGCGTTATTCCGGTCAGAGGATCGCGGCAATATGTGGAGTGAAATCGATGCGTTGAGCCAACATCCCACAAGGCAGAAATGGGCGCCGGGAGCCGGCGGCCTTATGGTTCATAGCATTTGCGGGAATCCGAAGGATTCAAAGGAACTGTACGTCGGTATCTCGGCTGCAGGCGTTTTCCATACATCCGACGGCGGCAAAACCTGGGAGGCGAGGAACAAAGGCGTCCTGGCGGATTTTAATCCGGATAAATATCCCGATGTCGGACAATGTGTTCATCATCTGGAAATGCATCCCGAGAATCCGAATATTCTCTATCAGCAAAACCATTGCGGAGTGTACAGAACCGAAAACGGCGGGAAAGACTGGATCGATATCAACAAAGGCCTGCCTTCGCGATTCGGTTTTCCAATCATTATTCATCCGAATGATCCCGACACCATCTACGTCATTCCCGAGGAGGGAGCTGAATTCCGCGCGGTTTCGAATGCGTCATTTGGTGTGTATCGAAGCCGCAACAAAGGGCGGTCATGGAAAAAACTTACCAATGGCTTGCCTTCCAAGAACGCGTATGCCCACGTGTACCGGCAGGCGACAACGGCAGACGGACTCGATCGCTGCGGTTTGTATGTCGGAACCAGCAATGGTCAGATTTACTACAGCACCACGGACGGAGACTCTTGGAAATTGTTGGTTGAGCATCTTCCGCCCATCTATTCGCTCAGCGTTTCTGTGACTTGAACGCGCTCTCTCATGCCATCGAGTGAACATTCAGAGTCGGTTTCAAAAGCTCTTACTGCGACCCGTGACGATTCTTTCCTTCTGCTGATCGCTTTCCTAAAACTTACATTTCATCTCGCTGTGAATGCACTCTCCGCGTACGGATATTTTCGCGACGAGTTCTACTATCTTGCCTGCAGTGACCGCCTCGATTGGGGATTTGTTGATCATCCGCCCCTTTCCATTGCAATCCTCACCGTAATCCGGGCAGTACTCGGTGACTCCCTTGTCGCCGTCAGGCTCTTACCAGCTCTTGCAGGAGCCGTTACGGTCTATCTCGCCGGGTTGATGGCGCGAGAGCTTGGCGGGGGAACCTTTGCGCGGATTCTGGCAGCCATTGCCGCTTTCGCAGCGCCGATTCTTCTCGGAATGAATTCCATCTATTCCATGAATTCATTCGACTTCCTCGTCTGGTCGCTCACTGCATATGTGTTGATCCGTATTATCAAAACTGGCAACCAGCAGTTATGGATGCTTCTCGGCGCGCTTCTTGGCGTTGGCCTCATGAACAAGATCGGAGTTATGTGGCTCGGGGCCGGAATTGCCCTGGGTCTGCTCATCTCCCACCGAAGTTGGCTGACAACAAGGGGTCCGTGGATTGCCGGGGAAATCGCGTTGCTCTTGTTTCTTCCGTATGTCGTATGGAATGTTGCCAACGATTTCGCCCATCTCGAGTTCATCCGAAATGCGACATCCGAAAAATACTCTTCGTTAACAGCTGTCAAATTCATTTTGGAACAAATTCTATTGCAAAATCCGGTCTCGCTCCCGCTTTGGATCGGGGGTCTCTGGTTCTTCTTCTTTTCAGATTCCGGAAAACAGTTTCGAATCCTCGGCATTATGTACGCAACGGCATTTGCCATTCTCGTAATCAATCAGCAAAGTAAAGCAGAGTACCTTTCGCCCGCGTATCCGATGCTCTTTGCCGGCGGCGCGGTTTGGTTTGAGCAAGCCCTGAAAGGAAAGGCCGCTATTCTACGTCCGATGTATGTCGGACTTGTAGCTGTGAGCGGAGCGATCCTTTCACCCCTTGCGGCGCCGGTTCTGCCTGTTGAGTCCTACATTGCTTATGCAAATATGTTGGGAATTAAGCCGTCAACGGCGGAAAACAAAGAACTCGCAGAACTCCCCCAGTTCTATGCAGACATGTTCGGCTGGGAAGAGCTCGCGGCAACAGTGATCACCGTGAATGGGAACCTGTCTCCGGATGAAAAAAAACGTTCTGTGATTTATACGCAGAATTACGGTGAGGCCGGGGCTATCGAGTTTTTCGGAAAAAGCTATGGAATAACGCGGGTGATAAGCGGTCACAACAATTATTATCTTTGGGGACCTGGAACCGATTCCATCGATGTTGTTATCATTGTCGGGGGAGATCCGGAAGATCATCGGCAGAACTTTGAATCCGTTGAATTAGTTGCACGGTCGAAGTGCCGGTACTGCATGCCCTACGAAAACAATCTCCCCATTTTCGTTGCAAGAAAACTCAAACGACCCGTCCGCGAGGTCTGGCCATTCACCAAAAACTTCTCTTGAAAAACCTATGAAGACCACCATGAAACGTCTCATCCTTCCGTTTACGGCCCTCTTTCTTCTTGGCTGGATGATGACGGAACCTGATCCGCAGTCCGGCAACGAGCATCTCGTCATGTCCGTTCTCTGGTATCAGACCGCCGCGGAAATGAGAGCGTTGTCCTACCAGACGTTTTATCTGGCGAAAATGCAGATTGACCTGGATCGCCAGACCCAAAGGAAGGGGGGGCGCGGCCGGGCTGTGGTAGTGGATATTGACGAGACGGTCCTGGATAACAGTCCGCATTCTGCCAAAATGATCCTCGAAAACAAATCGTTCCCCTACGGATGGACAGAGTGGGTAAACCGCGCAGAAGCCGAGGCGCTTCCCGGAGCTATTGAATTTCTCCGGTATGCTGTCGATAAGGGGTATGATGTATTCTATGTGTCAAACCGCACTGTGAAGGACGAGTTGGAGGGCACCATGAAGAATTTGCGTGTGTGCGGATTTCCCCAAGCCGACAGCAGCCATATTCTGCTTCGTGCAGCCGAGTCAAGCAAGGAAGGGCGGAGGGAAATGATCCGCAAGACGCATGACATTGTTCTTCTTCTGGGGGATAATCTGAATGATCTTGATTCGGCTTTTGAGC
>JBBDYD010000009.1:0-42087 GCA_040901865.1 Bacteroidota bacterium
AGAATTTCCGCTGAACTGGCGCGTGTACGAGAATAATCCGGTCTTGCGTGTCGGAAAGCCGGGGTCGTTCGATGCCCTACACGCTGGCAAACCCTTCATCTTCAGAACCGCGGAAAGGCATTTCCATTTCTACACTGCCGTGGCGCTGGACGAGACGCGGCAGATCGCGGTCGCAATCGGAAATCTGCAGTAGAAAATATCGCTCTCTGAAAATCGACATCGCAATTCCGATTTTGCTTGACTTCTTTTTCCGCCCGATGTATTTTATATATGAACAAATGATGGAAACTTTGGAACAATCTAGTATACGCCGCACCATTCCTGTCCCCCGCTAGTCTCTCCTCTCTGCCGCACCGAGACCGCGTGAGCGGGCTGGTGCCGGCGACAATTCATTCACCGTAACGTTAAAAACTCCGATTTCACCTGGTTCACCGTGCTTTTTTCGACCGGGGAAGCAGAAAGGAGCGAGTGCCATGACACGCCCATTTGACAACGTTTGCCCCACGTGCGGAGCTTTTATGAACTTCGTGCGTCGACGCGGAAGCAGCGAAGGCAGCTGGTTCTGCCCGTCCTGCAAGATCCAGCATGGTCCGCGGCATCAACCGGCTCAGGAAGAGCCCAACAACACAGATAAGAACCCAGGCGGCAGAATGGGTCGTGCTGCGTGATAATTTCACCTTGAGATGGAGGAACCAATGATCAAGCAAGACAATCGGCAAATCAGAAGGCTGTATGGAAAAAAGAATAGCGGGTTCTCGAAGAAGCCGCTCACCACGAGGGACATTGCCCGATTCAGGGCACTGCTCTTGGAATACCGTGAAGAAATTCTCGAAGATCTCAAGAGCGAAAGGGAGACACTCCGATCCTCGAGGCCGGTCGATCAGAGCGTGGGGCCATGGGATTCTGACTTCACCGGCGATTCCGTGGAGACCGAATCTTCAGAGTACGCCGTCATTCAAATCCGCCGGTTAACCGCAACGCTGGAGCAATTGACAGCGGCCCTTACGCGTCTGGAGCAGGGATCCTACGGGCTCTGCACCCGATGTGGCATGGGTATTGAAAAGGAGCGCCTTGAGGCAATTCCGTACACACGCCGTTGTATGAGCTGCAAAACTGCTGTTGAAGCAGCCTAATGGGGTTGAGCGGTTACCTAAGAAACTAAGTTCGGAGAGAGGGAAATGTTCTTCTCTCTCTCCTTGACAATTTCCCCGCACTTCCATACTATCCTATCAGCAATATATTCGATGGCGGTATCAGCACCATCGGTAGTTGCTTATCACCTTCTCGGGGGGACCCCCGAATGCTGTTCTTATCCAAATGAAACAATCCCTGACGGGCCAATTCCTTCTGCTGATTGTTGCTGGCCTTCTTACAACGCCGGCGATAGCTTATGCAGACTCGATACTCCTGATCGACGGTACGAAACATGACGGCATTATTACCGCCATAACCGACGTGAGGATCATTCTTTCAAAGAATTACGTTGAAAGAAGATTCCTGCGTCTCTTCGTCCGTGAGATCCTTTTTGAGAAATCAGATATACTGGTGCTTGTCTCCGGGGACACTCTGACCGGCAGAATTCTTCAGCAAACCGACGGGCGGATGCACGTCACTCTGCGTGACGGCATGAGAACGGTAGACCTCAATGAAGTGACAAGAGTGCTTCGTTTGGAGGGACCTTCATTCAATGCCGGCGACGTGGTTCCGACCGATGACTCCTTCCGTTATGACGATCCGAACACCCCGGCGACTCCGCCTCCGATTCAGATCAGCGTCAGTCTGGGCACACAGGATATCACCTACAATTCTGTATTCTCGTCATTTGACGAGTCTCTCCGCGGTTCGCTCGTAAGGGTCGAGGTCGGAACGAACATTCACAGGTCGGTGGATCTCATGATAGGGGCGAGTTGGTGCACCGCACAATTCATCAACTATAGTTCCTTCCATGCCTCGGGGCTGTTTTCGATCCACGCGTTGAAAAACAGGATGAGGTTCTTCGCCCGGATACAGGCCGGTTTCCACACAGGCTCAACGCAATACGAAGAAGGTGAACTGACAGCCACGATCATACCGGGAGCGGGGATCATGCTGTCGCCAGTGCCATTCGCACAGCTCATTCTTGAAGCAGATGTTTTTATATCATCGCTTTCCCTGGATCAAACGGGAAACACCATGGGCCGAGGATTGATGCTGTGGGCCGGCGTGCGGTTCGACTTTTCAGTGTTTTCAACAGGGCACTAACGAACGAGGGAACCGTCTATGAAATGGAAATGGCATCAGTATCTACCGGTCTTATTCTTGATTCTCCCGCTGTCACAAGTCATCGCCCAAACGACCAACCCATCGGCACAGCTCAACCGGATCGACAGCCTGCTGATCTCCGGTTCCTATGAAGCGGCCGAGCGCGAGTTCGCCGAAAGGGATTCTCTCTCATCCTTGCCGGACTCCGGACAGTATAGAACCCTGTTCCAGAGGATCATCGCGGTGCAGTCCCTTCCTGACACTTTGATTCAGTACTACGCAAAACTTGGGAAGACCTATCCCAACCGGTATCTGGAATTGCATGCAGGAGCGCCGGCCGCAGCCTGCTACGCCGGGTACCTGGAGCATGTGGAAGCCGACCGACCTTCTCAGGCTTATGCGGCATTTCTCGTGGCCGATTTCCTCCGTTTGCGGTACATGGCCCTCGAGAAGGACAGACTCTTTCAGAATATCGCACGCACGCGCGCTTTCGTTAACGAAAAAGCGTTGGATCGGGCGGAAACTCTGATTGTATTGTTCAAGAGTGAGCCGCCTTCAACGACATTTCGCCAATACGAGCGCGATCTCTCCAACCAGTACTTGTTTCTTCAGGAAGAGATCGACAGAGGGAAAAGAATTGAAGGGTATGAACTGAGCCGTGTTGAATTTGAACGTACTGGCTTTGCTTCGTTCGGGACCGGCCTCGAACCCTTCCTGGCCATACCGAACAGCGATCTGGACTTTTTTCTCTATTCACAATCCACCCGCGTACCGTTCTCGGTTCAGGAGGGGGAGGCGATTTCGCAGGGGCTGATGTACGTCGGTGGAGAAGCGGGATTGTTCGTTCTCCCTACGCTTGCCGTAGGGATCCCCTATTACTCCGGCTCTGTGTCATCCACAAACATTTTTCGCGCTCAAAATCAATTCGACTATAAATACCGGCTTCGCGTTGAGTATGTTTCCGCGGGTGTATGGGCACGCTATTATTTCGACCGCCTCACCGGAGGCCGACCCTTTGTGGGGGTAACCGTCTCATCAAATCGAAAAAACGTTAAGTCCGAATCAAGCCTCACGGACCCCAACGCAATTCATTTTGACGAACATGACCAGGGAGGGCTCAACCTCTCTGCCACCTTCGGAATGGATTATGTCCCATCGAGTTCAGTGCCGATCATTGTATCCCTCGAAGGTCGGGGGAACTTCGCGACGGGGAAAACGAATGTGTTCTCTGCAAGCTCCTTTCATGTCGGACTGAGAGCGGGCGTTTTATTCTGACGTCACGGAATAATCAACGGATGGAGGAACAAGGGCAGGTTTCGAATGGACAATTAGCATTTCTTCCCTTGACCATGTAGTATTGATTTCAGAACTTCCATTTCATGAGGAATGAGAAAACCCGCCATATTCTGACATTTCTGGCAATCGTCCTCCCCCTCCTCGTTATCGAGTACTTCAGCTACCGAGAGTTCGAACGGGAATTATTGAAGGGTGTGATGAGCGAGCGGCAATCTGTTTCGTTCCTTTCGGCCAACATCCTGAGGGAACGGTTCGATCGCGTCCGGGAGATCGCCGTTTCACTTTCCACCCGTGTGAGATTCCGGTCGCTGGTCCGCGAGAAACGCTGGGACGAGGCAATCACCATTCTTCGCGATGTTCCGAAGGATTTTCCGTTTGTCGAACGCATGTTTCTCACGGACACTCTCGGGACGCTCACGGCCGACTACCCTGCACTTCCCAATGTCAGAGGACAGAATTTCGCCTTCAGAGACTGGTACAAAGGCGTGCGCGACCATTGGCAACCCTATGTATCGGAAGTCTATAAGAGGGCGGCCCCACCAGCCCTCAACGTCGTGACAATATCCTGTCCTATCCGGGTATCGGCGGATGGGCCGGTGATTGGAATCCTGGTATTACAAATGGCTTTGGAAACACTCCTCGATTGGATCAAGGTTGTTCCGGTCGGATCCAACGGAATTCTGTATGTGGTTGATCATACGGGGAAGGTTGCGGCTCACCCACATTACGATCCACAGAAAGAGATCTTGAACTATGCAAATCGCCCTGTGGTTCAATCTGTCCTTCGAGGCGAACAGGAAGTTCGAATCCATTGGGATCCCGACTCCGGCCGAAGCCTCCTTTCCGCGTGCGCTCCTGTCGCTGGGTACGGATGGGGGGTCATAGCCGAAGAGCCGGAAGATTCGGCATTTGCCACCCAGTACACCACTCTTCGAATAATCGGCCTTATCTATATTGCGGTATTGGTTCTTGCCATGTTCGTTGCCTGGCTCATCATTCGTGTCTTTATTGAGAACCAACGCGCCAAGTCAGAGATCGTGCAATTGAATACCAACCTCGAACGACGTGCACAGGAGCTTGAAGAAACAAACAAAGAACTCGAATCGTTTTCATATTCGGTTTCGCATGATCTGAGAGCGCCCTTACGCCACATAGACGGGTTTGCGCGGATTCTTGAAGAAGAGATCAACACGAGCGGTATCGCCGAACAGAAGCGTCTCCTTGGCATTATTTCTTCCTCTGCAAAAAAGCTCGGATTGTTGATCGATGAGCTTTTGGTCTTTTCCCGGATGGCCAGAGCGGAAATGCGTGCTCAGGAGGTTCCCATGGGTCGGTTGGTTCAGGAGGTTTTGGAGCTTTCCAAATCCGAGATTCAGGAGAGGGATGTCCGGGTGAGCGTTGATGAGATTCCCTTGGTGTTCGGGGATGAAACGATGCTGCGCCAGGTGTGGGTGAATCTGATCTCCAACGCTCTGAAGTTCACAGGCAAGACTCCTGATCCGCAAATCCAAATCCGCCACGTGGTCGAAAACGGGGAGCATGTGTTTTCCGTTCATGACAACGGAGCGGGATTTGATATGAGGTACTCTGACAAACTGTTCGGAGTCTTTCAACGCTTGCACACCGTGGACGAATTCGACGGAACCGGGATTGGTCTTGCCCACGTCAAGCGAATTATCACACGCCATCACGGACGGGTATGGGCCCGGGGAGCGGTTGGACAGGGTGCGACGTTTTATTTCGCCTTGCCGCGAGGGTAACGATGCATCAATCCAAACACGCCCGGAAACCGAGGATTTTGTGAAAGCCCATTCTCTTCTTCTTCTCCTTGCCCTCTCTGTTCCAGCAACCTCCCAATCATTTCAGCAGTCTACCAAGGAAGAACTCGCAGCGCTCGTGAAGGCGGAATTTATGCACTCCTGGAATGCCTATAAGAAATATGCCTGGGGGCAGGATGGTCTTCGCCCGTTGACCAAGACGGGCTACACCTGGTACTCGGTGCCGTTGTACATGACCGCCCTCGATGCCCTCGATACGATGATCCTCATGGGTTTCAAGGAAGAGGCCGATTCCGTACGCGAATTCATTGCCCGGAACCTGCGGGTCGATCATGATATCTATGTCAAGAATTTCGAGATAACCATCAGAATCCTGGGCGGACTGATCTCGAGCTACCAGCTTTCCGGGGATCAACGGTTGCTAGCGCTGGCCGACGATCTTGGTGCCCGCCTGCTTCCGGTTTTCGATACACCGACGGGAATCCCCTACGTCGAAGTGAATCTCAAAACGGGGGAGATTCGAAATCCGAGAACCAACCCCGGCGAGGTCGGCACGCTTCTCATTGAGTTCGGTGCGCTTTCCAAACTGACCGGCAAGCAGGTATACTACAACACAGCGAAGAAGGCGGTGATCGAAGTCTACAAACGCCGGTCTGACATCGGACTTGTCGGCACGTGGATGGACGCCAACACGGGCGAATGGCTCGATCCGGACAGTCATCTCAGCGCGTGCATCGACTCGTACTATGAATATATGATAAAATGCTGGCTGCTCTTCGGGGACCACGACCTGAAGGATATGTGGGACACCAGCATCGTTGCCATTAAAAAGCATCTCTCCGATGAGACCCCGACAGGATTGTGGTTCGGACATGCGGATATGTTCACGGGCAGGCGGACGAAAACCTGGTTTGGCGCGCTGGATGCGTTCTTTCCCGGAACACTTGTTCTTGCGGGAGATATTGAAACAGCGGCCCGCCTCCAGGAGTCGTGTTTCAAAATGTGGAACCGGCACGGCATCGAGCCGGAAGATTTTGATTACTCAAGGATGGAAGCAGCCCGGCCGCGGTATTTTCTCAATCCGGAAATTATGGAGTCGGCCTATTATCTGTATCAGGCAACGCATGATCCCCGTTACCT
This sequence comes from Bacteroidota bacterium, assembly GCA_040901865.1. Lineage (GTDB taxonomy): Bacteria > Bacteroidota > Ignavibacteria > UBA10030 > UBA10030 > JBBDYD01. Next base: position 6,456 of record JBBDYD010000009.1, read on the forward strand.
CGAAATGGGAAAAGCGTTTCTGGACAGTTTGATGAAATATTGCCGTCTCGATGAAGGATACAGCGAGCTGAAGAGCGTTCTCACGAAGGAGAAGTCGGATCGCATGGAGAGTTACTTTCTTTCAGAAACATTGAAGTATCTGTACCTGCTCTTTGCCCCTCCGAAAACCGTTGATCTTGATTCAACCGTATTCAATACGGAGGCACACCCCATCCGCAGGACATGGTGAAGCCGTGCGTACGAGTGGCGGCTCTAAACGCCTGACGGATTGCGCCGGGGAAACCATCGCTGGAGAAGCTCGGAGGTGCGACGCTGAATCAGTTCATGGGCGTTTCCCATCGCATCCTCAACCGTCACGGTTTCTCCGACAAGAGAATCAACTCCTGCAAAAAGCCCCTTACCACAATACTGTTCCCGCGGACCCTCCACCAATCCCGCAATTCCCAACACAGGCACTGAATGCCGGGCCGCACGCTCCAGAACGCCGGTCAGCGCTTTACCGTACTTCATCTGAGAATCAATCCGCCCTTCTCCGGTAAGGACAACATCTGCTTTCCTCAGATGATCGTCAAATCCGATTGCATCGAGCACAAGATCGATGCCCCTGCTCAATGTCGCGTTACAAAAAACTGCCAACCCGGCACCAAGACCCCCGGCTGCCCCACCCCCGCGCAGGGTAAGGACATCGATTCCGAGTGACTGACGGATGACATCGGCATACTGCAACAGGGATTCATCGAGGATCACAATGTCATTTTCCGAAGCGCCTTTTTGAGTCGCGTAGACCACAGACGCACCGTTAGGGCCGCAAAGGACATTTTCGACGTCACACGCAACGATGATCTCAACCACAGCCAGACGCGGATCGATTCCTGAGATATCAATCCGCTCCAAAACCGACAGAGATTCTCCACCCCGTTTGATCAGACGACCCTTGGTGTCAAGAAAACGCACCCCAAGAGCCTCTGCCATCCCAGCGCCGCCATCGTTTGTTGCGCTTCCCCCGATACCGATGATAATCTTCTTCGCACCCGCGTCCAACGCTGCCCGTATCAGCTCACCAGTACCGAATGTTGTCGCTTTGAGAGGATTGCGTTCCTGTTCGGTTATTAGTGTAATCCCGGACGCCGCTGCCATCTCAAGTACCGCTGTCGTGCCGTCTCCAAGGATACCCCACGCGGCGACGGTAGAGGACCCGAGCGGGCCGGTCACGGTTGTTTGTCGTGCCTGCCCGCCGGTCGCACGAATAAGAACTTCGACCGTCCCTTCTCCGCCGTCTGCGATCGGAAGTTCGACAATCGTTGCCTCGGGAAATGCTGTTCGGACTCCCTCGGCCATTGCCCGCGCCGCCTCAACGGCGGAGAGGGAACCTTTGAACGAATCCGGTGCAATAAGACAGCGCATGGAAGCAACATAACAAATCATCCGAAGAAATTCGATGTGGTTTTGGTATTTGAGATGTGGTTGATGAAACCTATATTGCAGGTTGCCCTGCCATCCATCGAGTGACGGAGGCAGTCGTTCCGTCCAAGGAAATAATTGTTTCTGCAACCCGTCAGAAGAGGACCTTGAGTCTTCAAACTTTGAATTTTTCCTTTTCGCGATGATCACGCCAAAACGCTTGCACAAATTCATCGGACTCACACTCCTCCTCCCTTTTTTGGGATGGGTTATTACCGCCTTCATTTTCTATTTCAAGCCCGGCTATGACGAGGCATATGAATCCCTCCAATTCAAAAGGTATCCCCTCGAGAATGTTGTCATTTTGCCGGCGGATTCAGCTTGGTCGGAAATCAAGTATTTCCGAACAATTCTTGGAAACCACTTATGCGTGCAGACAAAAGATGGCTGGACTCAGCTTGATCCGGCTACATTGAAACCCCGGCCACGAGCCGCCGATGAGGATCTGAGAATCCTTCTGGCGGATGCGTTTTCGTCCAATCCTGAACGTTATGGATCGATTGTTTCAGTGTCGGAGGATGCCATTGTTACAAACACAGGTGTTCATGTGACAATGAACTGGGAGCGGATGAGCCTGTATCAACGCGGAGCAGATACCGATTTCATTGATCTGATGTACAGGATTCATTATCTCCAGTGGACAGGAATTGGCGGCATTGACAAGGTCCTTGGTCCTCTCGCTCTTATGCTGATACTGGTATTGGGCATCCTTGGGATCCGTCTTGCTTTTCGTACTTCCCGCGCTCCTGGCATCCGCCATCTTTCAGACTGATGGAAACGGAAACGTCGTCTCCTGTTCGGCGGAGCGCTACATGGGCGACGGAGACTCGGCCACACTGGAGCGATGGTTTGTTTCTATGAATGAGTGGAAGGTAACGGAAGGGCTCAGAATTCCGATCAAAGGAGACGTGGCCTGGAAGCTCGTTTCGGGGGACTTTACGTACTATCAGTGGGAGATCTTACAAATAGAGTATAACACGAAGGATGTTCTTCATGGCGCGCGGTGACCTTCCCTCCTCTACCGTCATTAATCGACGGAAAGATCAAGGTTTCATCCGGACACCATCAATCTTCCTCTGTCATTCCACGCGCCGCGCACTCACTCCGTAATTCACATTATCTTCAACCCATCGAATGAACTTTTCTTGCTCGGCAATCGGTTTGTCGGCGTCAAAAATCAGGCGGTCTTTCCAGGAAACCATCACGTCCGCGTCCTGAGTCCAGATCTTCACCCTGCTTCGAGGCACTTCCGTTTGCCAGCTTCGGCCCGTCCCCGCACTCGTATAAAGCACCCGGACCGTAATGTTGCGTGAGAGAATCTCGAGCGGCTTGAGACGAATACTCCGATAATCAGTGCGTCCCTCTCTTTTCACATCAGGGACACCGTCGGTAATCATGACGATCGAAATAGGCCGGAGAACAAGCTTGCGGTTCCGCACCACTGTTGCAATTTGCTCGAAGAACGCATTGTAGTCCGTATAGGGGTTTTTTGTTTTTTCGGGGAACATCTCACGAAGTTTTTCCGAAATCTCCCCAACACTCTTGCCTTCAAACATCTGTTTGGGGTAAAACGTCTTGGGCTCGTCGGCCTTCGCACCACCGATGGAACTCACGAAAAGAACATTCGGAATTTCCAGCCCTCCCGCGCCATTCAAATGGGCGTAGATATATGCGGAAAGGAACTCGATGGCGTTCTCATAGTACCCGCTGTTGGTAAAAGAGCCACTGACGTCGACGCCGACGAACATCGAGAGCCGGGGTTTCGGATCTCTCGCTTCACATCCGGCCAGCAAAATTCCGACGGCGGCCACAAGCCAATACATCATAACCTTTCTCGGTTTCATACTGTCTCCTTCTCAGGCTTCCGGGCATCGCCCTGTTTTGTCGACGCAAGACGTTCGAGGATTGCTCCAGAACTCATGATGGAATCGAGACTTGTGAACGGAAGCTGGAACAGGTGCTTTCCGCTGACCAGTAAAATGCAAAAGTTGATTGTGGCTGCTATGACCTGGAGCGGAGGAAGCATGATCGAGGAAAGAAGCTCATCCCCCTTCACTTTCGTCCACTCTGCATCCGTCTTGACTTTGTTCATGAAGTCGTCCGAGAAGGCGGCAAACCGCGTCTTCGCCTGCTCGGCCGGGATTGTCACGCCAAGACCCTTGCCCTGAATGATGGAGAGGATCGTCGGCGTTCCGTGAGCGGCAAAGAGGAACCACGAAATGCTTCGAATTCCAAACCACGCCATACAAGCAATGGCGAGAGTCCAGAACACACCCAATTCAAAGCCCTCCGAATACTGCGCGAACCAGGGAACAAGTGAATCCACGAATTCCCGATACAGGAACACCACCTCGACAAACAGCACCACGAGTTCAATAACGAAAATCCCCGCCATGGAATAGATATTTTTTCCCTTCACGGCCAACACCAGATTTGAAAGCACGGCATAACTTCCCAATACAATGAAGAATAGAAATATGAAGAGAGGGATTCTCAGGACGCTTCCCTCTAGTTGTTCGCCGGTGATATTGGAAAGCGTGTCGGAGACAAGAGGCGAAACCACGTACGCAAAGATAAGGGCTTCGATAAGGCACCAAAACAAGGTAAGGCCGACGGCAATCCACGGCACCGGCGAGCTTACGACGCTTTGGCCCGCGCTCCGCAGCAGCCTGAAGGGCAGGAACAGGATTTCCTGAAGGACCGACCAGACGCCAATGATGATCATTTTGATCAGGCCGATGACCGCGCCGAGAAAACTGACTGCAAACTTGAAAATCCCTCCCCAAAAGGACACAATGGATTTTCCGAGATCCCACCAAGTGATGACCAGGGCCGTGACGAATTCCCTGCGCTTGTGGCGAAAAATCACCGTGATGACCGAAGGGATGGTAAGCCAGCATCCCGCAATGATCGCAAGGACTGGGAGCAGCAGGAAGACGCGTTTAACCGCCATGATCCAAAACTCATCGCCATCACTCCAGGCATAGGCGATCAATGCTTCCTGAAACAGTGTGGGAAAGAGAAGGATTGAGAAGACAACGCGGACTATACTGCTCGTTTCAATGAACATGGGAAAACCTCCTTCTTCATTTGACAGTTTGTTCACGAGCTGGGCGTGGCGTCAGCAGAAACCAGAGAATCGTCGCCGCTCCCCCAACAGCCTTACTGTGTAAGAAAATGGAATGAATGATACTGTGATAAGAATCAAACGAATGGAAATTGTTGAGAATGAAGTGGATTGGGGTTTGTCCACGGCTGAAAATGGAAAAAATCGGTGTTCAGTTTTCGGTGGAGGAATACACTTCGGCGTTGTATCATTGTACTCATCATTCGTATCTTAAGGAGTCATGAGTATGATGAGTCTTCCATCCCACACTGAGATGCAACAGGCCACGCGACGCCGCGATCGATCCTATGACGGCATTTTCTTTCTCGCTGTCAGGACTACGGGAATCTTCTGCCGTCCGTCCTGTCCCGCCAGAAAACCTCTGCCCCGGAATATTGAGTTTTTCCCCACACCCCGGGAAGCCGTTTTTGCAGGATACCGTCCCTGTAAACGGTGTCGGCCCATGGACACCAGCGGAACACCGCCCGATTGGGCAGGCAAGCTTCTGACTGCAATTGATAACGATCCAGCCGCACGGTTCACCGATTCCCGCCTCCGCACAATGGGAATTGATTCTGCCAAAGCCCGCCGGTTCTTTCTGAAGAACTATGGGATGACATTTCAGGCTTACTGCAGGGGGCGACGGCTTGGTGCGTCACTCGAGCAAATCCGCCGCGGAGCCGATCTTGACGACGTAACCCTCGGATACGGATATTCATCGCACAGTGGATTTCGGGAGGCCTTTGTGAAAACATTCGGGACCCCGCCGGGGAAAAGCAGACGCTCGGAGTACATTGTCACAACATGGATCGAAAGCCCGATCGGGCCGCTGGTTGCAGCCGCGACATCGGAGGGAATCTGCCTGCTCGAATTCACCGACAGAAGGATGTTGGACAATCAGTTTGCGCGGTTACGCCGGTATTTTAAGTGTGCCATCGTCCCGGGTACAAACAAGCATCTCCTGCAACTGCAAAAAGAACTGGCTGAGTATTTCGCGGGAACGCGTGATCGGTTCTCTGTCTCGCTCGTATTTCCGGGAAGCCCGTTCGAACAAAAAGTATGGAAGGCCCTCCTGACAATTCCGCCGGGAAAGACGGTATCGTATGAAAACATTGCAGTCAAAATCGGATCACCGAAATCGAGCCGGGCTGTCGGCCGGGCAAACGGATGCAACCGCATCGCGATTGTCATTCCGTGCCACCGGGTCATCAACAAGAACGGCGAACTTGGCGGGTACGGCGGCGGATTGTGGCGGAAAAAGAAACTCCTGGAACTTGAAGGGAGCAAAGATCTTTTTACGGATTTGAACTGATCAGGTTCGTCAGCGTCCGGACGACCAGTGTTGTCGCAAGGAGTGGATCGTCTTCTTTGTTGGGGGAGCCGTAGGGGTTCGCGAAGCTGCCGTCTTCATCTTGCCTTTCCAGAAGCAATCTGACAATTTCGTCCTTCCATCCCCCCTGTTTACCCAGAGCGTGGTATACTTCTGCTCGAACCGAAAGGTGATAGAAGAACAATACCTTGCGCCAGTGATCCGGATCGTCCTCCGGAATTCCTGCCGGATAATCGAGGGTCGGATTTTCCGCGAGCCAACGCATGGCGGCCTGTACCGGCTCGCTTTCACGGTTTTCCCCTGACGCTACCAGCGCCATGATTCCGCCGCATGTCGCCGTGGCGTAACTGCGGTATGCATGGTCATCCTTCCCGGCTTTATTCTGATCCAGGACAATCGGAGAAAAATAGAACCCGCCATCATAGGCTTTCGCGGGAGATTGATTGTGTGTCGGATGTTTTTGCAGGAGGCGGAGGAAGCGTGTTGTCTTTTCCATCGCAGTAGTATCATTCCAACCGGCTTCCCGCAACGCTTCCAGTACGTGACGGGTGTGAGATAGATCGACGTGGCCCACACGCCCTTTCGAAAGATTCGTTTCACCGAATCCCCAACTCCCATAGGCGGGGTGACCTGGCAGGATCCCCCGTTGCTCTGTGAATTGCTCACCCGCAAGATATGCAGTCATCGCGCGAATGCGTGTTGAGTCCGCTGGGTCTCCGAGCTTCACGAAAACCCGCAAAGCGTACGCTGTGGAGTAATTCGGGTACTCAATGATGTCCGCGTCCGCAAGGCCGAGGACACCGCGATCGTTGATATGGGCCCGGAGAAATTTAATGGCCTTGTAACTATGAGTTGAGTCAATCTGAAAGACATCGGCTGGAACTTCCGTCAGGGCGTGGAGCATGTAGGGTGTCAGCGTCTGACCTGTCCGCATGACCCCATGCATTGTACTATGCCAACCACCATCCGTTCCTTGATTCGCCCAAAGATACGATGTCGCCCTTGCCAGAATGCGTTCCGCCTCTGTTAACGCCCGCTTCTCCCTGCTTCCGCAGTGCAGAAACATCGCGGCACAGACGGAAGCAAGGAGGAAGCGGTGAAACAACACGGCAAGGGCAGAGGCAACAAAGGAGATTGAGTGGTTCAACTTACTTTCCTTGTTTTTGATGTTCTTTTACAAGTAGATCAACATCACGATCTGCCGTCAGGGTCATGATCACAGCCGCGGTGCAGAACACGGGGCTGGTAATGCAGTGATGGCCTGCCCAATTGCCGTTTGCATCCTGGATTTTCTCGAGCCGCCGGCTCATGTTCTGATACCACGCGTTGTATTCGGAATCACCCGTGATGACCATTGACTCCGAGGTCATCATATAGCTCAGGAATTCTTCGCCGCCGTTGTTGCCAAAGCCGGCCATGACAGATTCATCGGAGAGCATTCTTTGCGCCGTCTTGTTTTGCTCATGCGCCTTCGCGAGCCGGTCTGCGTCTTTATCAGACATCCCGGCGCCCATCAGGTTTCCTTTGGTGACAGGAGCATCACTCTTGAGGAGCCCCTGACGCTTTGCTTCCTCGATCCGGCGCTCGGCGTCGCGCGCTTCCGGCGCTGTTGCGCGCTGATTGCTCGTAATGGAATACAGCGATACGCCGGCGGCACTTTCCGTCCGAACTTCACCGGTCTTGGAATCGACATTGCTTTTCTGGTATTCCCTGGATCGCTCAAGAACAGCATCATCCACCGGCACACCGACTGCCTGTGCGGCTTCAAGCGCCGAATTGGCCATGGCGGACTGGAGTACGCCGGCCCAACCGCCACCCGCCCAGCTTCCGTCTTTGTTTTGCCCGCGTTCGATTTTGCGAAGGCATTTGTTCAATGCTTCTCTTACACGTTTTTTAAGTTTTGCATCCCGGGAAGTTTGCGGTAGAATTCTGGAAAAGAACTGGGAACACATGGTGACGTCGACGTTTTGTCCCATTTTAGCTTGCGGCTGTGTTCCCGTGAGCGACGTTATGTTTGCCCCCTCTTCCGGGGAAGCCTCGGCCATCTCAAGAAGATAAAAAAGAGCCCGTGAAATGTTCTTCGAGTAGGGCCCGTCGTACACTGTGCTTCCCGCTCTCATGAGAGCCATGGCGGAAAATGCCGTTGTGGCCGGATCGATCTGGACGGCTCGCGGGTCGCGGATCGATTGATTCGAATGACTTCCGGCTCCCCAACCGCCGTTTTCGAACTGGGCGGCGGCAAGCCAGGCAAGGCCCTTGTGCAGGAATTGCGGAACAGGCCTCACTGTGCGGTCAGGAGCAGATCCGTCGGGTTGAACCCGGTACGGTACAATTGTGCCGGCTAACACGAGCACCAGCGAATACTGCATAAAGCGATTCATAAAGCCTCCAAAGTGTATGGAAAATGATTATGGGAATAAAGACCCTTGGCATGAATGTTTTGAACTGCAAAAAGGTAAATGATTTTCGCTGATTCACGCAGATTTGACCGCAGATTGGAGATTTCACCGATGGAGAATTCTCATTGGGAGGTCACACCCAATAACTAATAGCTGATGCCTGCATTGATTTTCCCCGCGAAGAAGTCTATTATAGATCCCCAGAAGGATCGTGCGGCCTGACTTCCCACTTTCTCAGGAGAGTATCAGCAACGGTTCTTTCCGTCAACGTCATCTATACCATGAAGCCGGTTTCCCTGCTGCTGATCGATAGCGGATACTGGCTTGTTCCAATGCTTGCGGGCGGCGCGTTGTTGGCCACATGGCAAAAGAAGGAAACAGCGTAGTCATTGAAAAGTGGGGTGCGATTCCATCCATTTGCGCGATTCCATCTCACATTGGTGATACCATGAAGAGATGGAATCGCACAATAGGATGATGGAATCGCACACTAACACCAAGGGGGCCATATGGGGGATTCTTTTCGCCAGCCAATGTATCCTGGCGGCTATTTTCATATTTACAATCGGGGTAATAACAGAGAGAAGTTGTATTACGATAATTACGATTATGATTACTTTTTGAAGAAGTATTGGGAATATATGGCAGATTGGACCGTTACATTTGCATATTGCCTTCTCCCAAATCATTTCCATTTCCTTGTGAAGATCAAGGAATCCGATGGCGCCGCAGAGAAAGCATCAGAACAATTCCGCCGTTTCTTCATATCCTATGCCCAGACAATCAATTTGAAGTATCATCGATCGGGAAGCCTCTTCCGGAAGAATTTCAACAGATTGCCTGTCGAGAGCGATTCCAATTTCCTCAACGTGGCCGCATATATTCATCTCAATCCGGTACATCATCGCATTACATCGGATTTCACAAAATACCAATGGAGTTCTTATCCACGAATAATCGCGAACACCGCTGGCATGCTTGATCGACAGCATCTGCTTGACCGTTTTGGTTCGCTGAATGAATTCATTGAATTTCACCGGAACAGACGTTCAAAAGTGGCTGCCACGGCAGGCATCGAAGACTGACCAGAAATGCACAAACCCGACCCTCTTGAGAGATATGTTCCGCTCGGAATAAAACTCGCAGTTTCCTTCCTCCTTATCATCTATCTCGTTCAAGCCGCCGAAGTATTTTATGAATACACACCCGGCCGTTCGTGGCCGTTTCTTTTAACCGCAATTCGGAACGGCATTTTCCTGTTTATCCACGAGGGCGGGCATGCGCTGTTTTTTTTCTTCGGACGGACTCTGAATATTTTGGGCGGTTCGTTTTGGCAGATCGCCTTTCCGTTGCTCTCCTTTGTCATTGCTGTTCGAAAGGGTTCTCACTTTATCGCGCCCTTCGCCTTGTTTTGGGTCGGCACGAACATGATGGACGTCAGCTTGTACATGCGCGACGCTCCGCTGAGAATGCTGCCACTCCTTGGTGGACATAAATCATGGCATGACTGGTGGAACCTGTTCAGAGAATGGGACATGCTCGATTCGGCGGGTACATGGGCTGATCTGTTTTACTTCGGCGGATTATTCATCAGTATCGGCGCGATCGCATGGGGAATCTTCACCGCCGTACAGCGGTTCCGAAATCCCATCCCGTATAAGATCCTCCAGGACGAAACCGAACGGCAAACCCTCAGGCCGGATTTCACCATTCAACAACAGAAACCGAATCCCTCGGCGACAGATCTCAAACCCGTATCGCCGGACAAGGCGTCAGAAAATACATTCGATGGACTGTTATGACCTTTCGAATTTTGTATGATGAAACCTGATCTCTGACTTCTACTTTCTACTCACTGACTTTTGGAGTTCCCATGAGAACATTACTCGCTCTGCTCTGTTTTCTCACGATTGCAGGATGCTCGGAAGACCAGCCGCTCTGGGAAGGCACAATCGTGGACTTGTCGCATTCCTACGACAGCACGACGATTTACTGGCCGACAGAGAAGGGTTTCGTTCTGGAGAGAGGACCTGCGGGAATCACGCCCGGCGGGTATTACTATTCCGCCAACAGATTCTGGACGCCCGAGCACGGCGGAACCCACATCGACGCGCCGATTCATTTTTATGAGGGCCGGAACACAGTGGATCAGATCCCACTTGAACAGCTCATTGGCCCCGGCATTGTGATCGATGTGTCCGAGCAGTGTATGGAAAACAGGGATTACCGCGTTACCACAGAAGATTGTCTCGCGTGGGAATCGGAATTTGGCAGGATTCCGGACGGGGCGATTGTCCTGATCCGGACGGGATTCGGCAGATACTGGCCGGATCGCAAAGAGTATTTGGGCACCGAGAAACGAGGCAATGATGCCGTCGCGGAACTGCATTTCCCGGGATTACATCCTGACGCGGCCACGTGGTTGGTTACGGAACGAAGGATCAGGGCGGTCGGACTTGACACGCCGAGCATCGACTACGGTCAGTCGACAAGATTCGAAAGTCACGTGGCGCTCTTCGGGCAAAACATTCCGGCCTTTGAAAACGTAGCAAACCTGAACGAGCTACCCGAGAAGGATTTTACGGTTATTGCACTTCCCATGAAAATTCGCGGCGGCAGCGGGGGGCCCGTGCGGATCGTTGCAATCATCCAGGAAGAGCAGCCGGACTAGAAACTGTAAAACAGATATAAAGATCCGCCCACTGTGACGACATCCGTTTTTCCCGACTCCATGTAAAGTGACGGATAGAAGATGTCGAATCCTGCGGTTACGCTTTCGTAAATTGCACCGCTTCCGATAATCGGAACTTCAAGTCCCATTCCAAATCCCATCGCGGTCGTTGTTGATGTTTGTCCCGAATAGGTTCCGATCCCCAAGGCAATGTAGTAACGAAACGTTTCCCTTTGGGAGAGTTCATATTGCGCCTCGAAACCAAGCGAAGAGGAAGTCGTGCCCTCTGAAGTCAGGAACCCTCCTGTGAATTGAATGAGCCCCGGTGAGTTCATATGATGGCGGTAAGACAGCCCCATACCCGAGACGCTGCTGACGTTAAATCCGACCGAAGAATACGATTGATGAGGTATTGTGAAAACCGAATCGCGGTTCGGCTGCGAAAACACAATACCAGAAAGTGCGCACGAAACGATCACCACCTGCAGACAGCGGATAAAGAACTTCATGATTCCCCTCCCCGTTTATTGGGTAGAAGATACACAGTCGGCTCCAGAAATCAAATATTTTGAAGATCCAGTGTAACGACAAATATGTCTTTTTTCACTTGACAACATGACAAATTTGTCGTTATTTCCTCCTTGAGTATCCAAGGAGGTTTCCCGTGTCATCCACCGAGTTCCTTTCTCCATCTGCCCCCGAACCGATCCATCCGTACGCGCTTTTTACTCAACAATTCGCCCTTCCGCCCGGCAAGCTCTATCTCCTGCACGGGAGCGAACCGGTATTTCAACTTGCGCATACCGTTGCATCGTATGCGCTCCGCAGCGGAACGCGTGTTGCAGTGGCCGACGGGGGCAACTGGTTCAATGTGCATGCATTGATCCATGCGGCCCGCGCAGCCCACACCAATCCCGACCGCATGCTGAAAGCCATGTATGTGTCACGGAGTTTCACCTGCTACCAGATGGAGCAAACGGTCGCGCATCTCCTTCCGACATTCCTGAAGTCCATTGACTCCCGAACGGCAATCATTTTCGGACTCCTGGATACCCTCTATGACGAACAAGCGCCGTTGCGCGAGGTACAGCACATTCTGCAGCGCATCCTCGCTGCGCTCCAAACGATGAAAGCAGACGGGGTTTCAGTCCTGATCGCCAGTCTCGACCGTTCCGTGTTGCCCGAAGAGCGTAATCGTTTTTCGGCCACCCTGGCAAAAGCCATGGATCATGTGTACCGGCTGGAGTACGACACACGTGAACGCCCTCTCTTGGTTCGCGAACACCCATCCACTCTCCATCATCCATCATCCCGCTTGCAATCCAAAGTACCTCATCCGCCGAAAGGAACTGCTTATGGGACGCACGGTACCGACGTTTACCAATATCATCGACAGCGAACTGGCAAGCTGGTCCAAATACCGCCGAGGCCTTCCCCGCGACGACCAGGAAATCTTCGATGAGATCTTCCGGGCCGCCAAACGCCGTCTCGCATCGAATTTTTACGCGATGCGGACGATCCCGTTCGAAAGCATTATTGTTTCGATGGTGATTGAACAAGGGAAAGAACTCGCAACACTTCGACGAAAAGTTGAACGAATGGAGGAGAGGGTGTTCGTTGTAAGGAATGGAGAGGTGATTGTAGGGTAGAAACAATAGTGCAGAAGAAAAAGCGTTCTTAGTCTTTTGTTGATGGTCATGGTTGATTGGTTGCTTGTTGTGGTTATCGGTCATGGTTTGTGATACGGAAACCGAGCTCATCAACTATAACTAAAAATTAATAACTATAACCATCAGCCATAAACCAATAACCATGATTTTAACCGCTTGGCTCTTCGAATGCTATCCGTCTGACACCGGCATGGTGATCTGGCTGATTGACCGCGAGGGCGTCAAGTATCGCTGTCATCATCCGTTTCTTCCATCCTTCTTTCTCCATCTTTCGGATGCTGATCGCAAGCGTCTGGCTGTTTTGGCCGGACGCTCCCCCGTCCTCGTCTCGTTCACGAATACGCAAAAAAGGGAAATTTACTCGGGCGAGACGTGGGATGTGGCGGAAGTGACCGTGCTGACACCCACGCACTTTCGTGAAGCCGTACGTTACCTCGAACAGTTCTTCCCGCATTTCGCGTTTTTCAATTCCGATATTCTTCCCCAACAGCTTTTTTTGTACCACACCGGTCTTTTTCCCCTGGCACTGGGGGACTACGACATTGACGACCGCGGTATACTCACCGGCTGGGCCTTGCAGGATTCCTGCACGGCCATTACGTACGAGCTCCCTCCGTTTTCTGTTCTGCACATCCGCGACGCCCGTGATTTCGTTCCGCCCAAATACCGTACGCAGTTGCAGCTCGAGGTATTGTACGACGGCAAAACGTATGCGCTCGAGCAGGACAATCCCCGCGAGATCATGGAAACGCTCAACTGGCATCTTCACCGCTGCGATCCCGATATCGTGCTGACGGATTACGGCGATTCCATTTTGTTGCCGCAGTTGACCGCGCTTTCCGCCCGCACAAATATCCCGCTCTTGCTGAACCGCGACGACACTGCCGGATATTTCAAGACACGCGAATCCAGTTTTTTCCAGTACGGCAAAATCGTCCATAAAGACGGCGCGTTTGAGCTGGCCGGACGCTGGCATCTCGATTTGGAAAACTCGTTCACCATGGTTGAAGCCGATCTTGACGGCGTTTTTGAGCTGGCCCGCCTGACGCAAATTCCCGTACAACGCCAGTCTCGTGCCAGCATCGGCACATCGATGTCCTCCATGCAATTATCCTGGGCCTACCGGCATGGTTATCTGATTCCTTCGAAGAAGCGCGAACCCGAAGGATTCAAATCTGCCGCCACCCTGCTCCTGGCCGACCGCGGCGGCCTGATTTTCAATCCGCCCCTCGGCTACCACGAAGACATTGCCGAGCTGGATTTTGTCTCGATGTACCCGACCATCATGGTGGAAAAGAACGTATCGCCGGAGACCGTGAACTGCCGCTGCTGCCATAATGATGCCGTACCGGAGCTCGGCTATACGATCTGCGAAAAACGCGAAGGCATTGTCCCGGCAACCCTGCGGGCTGTTGTGCAAAAACGGGCGCACTACAAAAGGCTGAAACGGGAATACAAGGGAAAAGACGAGGCGCTGTTCCGCAAATACGACCGGAGACAGAATGCGCTGAAATGGATGTTGGTGAGCTGTTTCGGTTACCTGGGATACAAAAATGCCCGCTTCGGCAAGATCGAAGCGCATGAATCTGTGAACGCGTTCTCCCGCGATGCGATTCTCACCGCCAAAGAGCTCGCCGAGGAGCGCGGATTCCGCATGCTGCATGCCATCATCGATTGCGTGTGGTTAAAAAAACAGGGGGCGACCGAGCAGGAGTACGAGCAACTCTGCCGCACCATTGCATCGCGCACCGGCATCGATATTTCGCTCGAGGGCATTTACAACTGGATCCTCTTCCCCGCATCCAAACTCGATCCGGCCATAACGACCGCCAACCGCTATGCGGGCTGGTACCGGCACGGCGAAGTGAAAATACGCGGATTGGAATCACGCCGGAGGGACACTCCGAAATTCATCAAGAACATGCAAATCGCCATGCTTCAGGCACTCTCGGGCGCACGTTCTGTCGCTGAAGTGGAAATCCTGGTACCGCAGGTGCTGGATATTGCCCGCAATCATGTTGCCATGCTCAGGAGCGGGCGGGTAAACCCGATGGAACTGGTCCTGCGGAGACACATCACCAAAGAGGCCGACGAGTACACCAACAACAGCATCAGCGCTGTGGTATCGAAACTGATTGCCGACATGGGTGTGCATCTGGCTCCGGGCGAGATGATCGAATTCATCATCATCGACCAATCGGGAAAGCGGAAACCGGAAAAGGCCAAACCACTCGCGCTCTATGCGTTTGAGGACGGGTACGACATCGAGCAATACACAGAGCTGACCCTCCGTGCCGTGGAGACCATGCTGCAGCCGTTTGGGTATTCAAAGGAGCGACTGAGGGAGGTTTTTGGAATTCTGGATCCCGTAAGAAAAACAAAGCGTCAAAAGAATTCGGCCTTCGGCGGAATGGAACTTCTGGGCGAGGTGTTTATGAAATGAATGGATGACAAATTCGACATTGGACATTCAATATTCGCCCGCCCCTTTCAAGCATTATTCGGGCCGGGGATATTCGACATTTCTTTTCAATGGCTCACGGTAGAGAAATGTCCAACGTCGAACTCCCAATGTCGAATGTAAAAGTAATGTCAACCGCCAAGCCCTTTATCGGCCGCGGCGCCGGATTTAATCCGCCCAACCGGTTCGAGGAAATCCACACTGGTCGACCTCCGGTCGAACTCGAGGAGTACTTCGAATTACCGGAGCCCGGCCGGAAAATCCCGACGCGATTCTACATCGACAAATCCAAAACCCTCCTCTCGCACAATGACAGCCCCGACCTGGGATTCCGTTACAGTCTCAATCCATACCGCGGCTGCGAACACGGATGCATTTACTGCTACGCACGGCCGTCCCATGAATACCTGGGCTTCTCTTCGGGTATCGATTTCGAAACCAAAATCATGGTCAAACTTGACGCACCGGCCTTGCTCGAAGAGGCATTCTCCAAGCCCTCCTGGAAACCCCAAACGATCGTTTTCTCCGGGAACACGGATTGTTATCAGCCCGCGGAGCGCACTCTTCAGCTCACGCGCCGATGCCTGGAGGTGTTTGCCCGCTCCAGGCATCCCGTTTCCATGATCACAAAGAATGCGCTCATTCAACGCGACATCGACCTTCTGAAAGAGCTCGCAAGCCGGAACCTCGTTTTCGTGGTCATCAGCATAACGACGCTTGATCAGAATCTGGCAAAGATCATGGAGCCCCGCACGTCTGCAGTGCAAAAACGGCTCGAGACCGTTGCAGCTCTTGCTGCAAACGGAATCCCGGTGGGCGTGAATATTGCCCCGATTATTCCTGGCCTCACAGAATCGGAAATACCGGCCATCCTGCAGGCGGCCTCCGATCGGGGAGCGCGGCATGCCGGGTACACAATCGTACGGCTTTCCCATTCCGTGAAAGACTTGTTTCAGGAATGGCTCCGCCGGGAACTCCCGGACCGGGCGGCAAAAGTACTGGGGCGAATCAAGGATGTACGCAGGGGAAAGCTTTCGGAGTCCGGATTTGGCAAGCGCATGTCCGGCGAAGGCGGATTTGCAGAAGCGATCGATCAACTCTTTGAGATTCAATGCAGGAAATTTGCCTTGAACGAGCAGCCGCTGAGCCTTTCCACGCAGGAATTCCTTCGACCGGGACCCCACCAACTCGCCTTGTTTTAGATCCCTTGCGGGAACAATCAGACACCTCCTTCGTCTGATCCCTTGACAAACTTGGATCTTTTTTTTAAACTCTGTTCGCCCATTCGATGGCGCACTTTGCCGCGACCTTGCGCGGCCGCCAAACCCCCAGTCATCCGCGAAAAACCAGAGCATGGCAATTGCTGTCAGAAATCTTGTGAAATTCTACGGCCGGGAAAAGGCCGTCGACAACATCTCGTTCGATGTCAAGACCGGCGAGATCCTGGGTTTTCTCGGCCCTAACGGAGCGGGGAAAACCACCACGATGAAGATCATCACCTGCTTCATGCCGCAATCGGCAGGATCCGTGGAGGTCGACGGACTCGAGGTAGCAACGCACGCCCACGAGGTGAAGCGCAAAATCGGATATCTCCCGGAACTCAATCCCCTGTATCTCGACATGAATGTCCTCGAGTATCTTGAATACTGTGCCCGGCTTCATGGGTTGCGCAGTGATCGGCTTCGTGAACGTCAGCGGGAAATGGTCGACGTATGCGGCCTTGGCGACGTCCGACACAAGGAAATCGGAGAATTGTCCAAAGGGTACCGTCAGAGGGTCGGACTTGCGCAAGCCATGATTCACGACCCGGAGGTCCTGATTCTGGACGAACCGACCAGCGGGCTCGATCCGAATCAGATTGTCGAAATCAGAAACCTCATCCGCCGCCTTGGCAGGGCGAAAACCGTTGTACTTTCCACGCATATCCTCTCAGAAGTGCAAGCCACGTGCGACAGGGTGGTTATCATCAATGAAGGGATTATTGTTGCGGACGGTACTCCGGGAGAACTTCAGCGGAATTTTCGCGGATCGGAGTCGTTGACGATGGAGATCAAGGCCTCTGTTGCCAACCCCGTCACGGACCTGCTGCCGAAGCTCAAAGCTCTTCCGAATGTTGAGAATGTTGAATTACGCGGATCCGAAGGGTCGGTGCATTTGTTTGTCGTTCACACGGTGAAGGGAACGGACGTACGGGAAGACCTCTTTCGCCGTGCTGTTGCCGAACAATGGGTGCTGCTTGAAATGACTCGCCAGGCAACCAGCCTGGAAGAAGTATTCCATAAACTTACGCGTTCAGAGCCGGTTCATTGATATGGTCGATTTGAAAACTGGCATTCTCAACAGTCTTGCGATCAACACGAAGAACATTTGGCCCATGTACGTCAAAGAACTTCGCTCCTACTTCAATTCTGCCGTGGCCTATGTCGTCATCGTTGTCTTTCTCGCTTTCGTCGGATGGTTTTACGCCAGCAACATTTTTCTTCTGAATATCGCTTCAATCCGTGAGATGTTCGAAACAGCACGATGGGTTCTCTTGTTTATCATCCCGGCGATCACCATGCGTCTTCTTGCCGAGGAGAAGAAATCGGGGACTATAGAACTGCTGACCACCAAACCGGTTCATGATATCGAAATCGTCATGGGGAAATTCCTCGCCGCGTGGAGCCTGATCGGTTTCGCATTGGTCCCCACGCTTGTCTACTATGTCATTGTGGCCTCATACGGCGACATCGATACTGGCCCCGTCCTGGGAGGGTACCTCGGATTGATGCTGATGGCCGGAGTGTACGTTTCCATGGGATTGTTTGCATCCAGCGTTACGGAAAATCAGATCGTTGCTTTCATACTTGGAATATTCCTCATCGTGACGTTCTTCATTTTGGACAAGGTTCTTGTGTTTGTTCCCTCAAACCTCGTGAGCATCTTCGAGTATCTTGGAACGGATTTTCATTTTCTCAATATGGCCAGGGGTGTTATCGATTCGCGGGATCTCGTGTACTTTGTCAGCGCTGCCGGCTGCATGCTGTATTGTTCCGTCCTTTCCCTGGGGCGACGCAAATGGTAGCCTGCGCGTGAAGGGCCTAGTGAACAGTGGAGAGTGAACGGTGAAAGAAACTTTTTGATTCGTCGACTTTTATGAAATCTCCAAAATCTCACATTCTGATTCAGGCTGCGATTGTTTTCGGCATTGTCATCCTCGTGAATGTTATTTCCATTCGGCTATTTGGCCGGATTGACCTGACCGCGGAGAAGGTCTATACGCTGGCCGATGCGAGCAAGGCCCTTGTCGGATCTTTGGATGACCGGGTGACCGTGAAGGCCTACTTTACGGAGGATTTGCCGGCACCCTATAACAACAACCGCCGCGCAACTCTCGATATTCTGAACGAGTACAAGGCGTATTCGGACGGAAATTTGCAATTCGATTTCATCGATCCAGAGGGGGAGGAGGGCGAACAGGAGGCCCAGCAGCAGGGAATTGGACCCGTGCAGGTGCAGGTGATCAACAATGACAAGCTTGAAGTCAAACGCGGGTACATGGGATTGGTCCTTCTTTTTGAAGACCGCAAGGAGACGATACCGGTTGTGCAAAACCTTGGGTCCCTGGAATATGACATCACCGGGGCGTTGAAACGGCTTACCACAATAAAGAAGAAGAAAATCGGTTACGCCACCGGCCACCAGGAAGCTGAGCCCCCGGCGTTCCAGCAGGCATCTCAGATGGTCACGGCGCAATACGAATTGGTCCCGGTCAATCTCGCCGCCACCGCAATTGTTCCGCCTGATATCGACGCTCTTCTTGTGATTGCACCCCAAGCGCAGTTTTCAGATTCGAGCAAGTATGCCATCGACCAGTACCTTATGCAGGGGGGAAAACTCGGGTTCTTTCTCAACCGGTACTCGGGCGATCTTCAGGCGAGGGTTGCTCAGGCCGTCGAAACCGGTTTAGACGATCTTCTTGCTCAGTACGGGATCCGGGTGAACGCTGACCTCGTTCGCGATGCGCAGTGCGCCCCGGTGACCGTCATGCAACAGCAGGGGATGTTTCGTTTTCAAAGCCAGGTACCGTTTCCGTTACTCCCCACACCGTCCGATTTCAACCGTGAGAATGTCATCGTCAAGGATCTCGAAACACTTTTATTCTTCTTTGTCAGCTCAATCGACACGAGCCTTGCTTCTTCCAAACAGATCAGAGCAGAAGTACTCGTCCGATCCTCCAAGCAGAGTGGCAGACAGAGTGGATTTATCATGATCGATCCGCTTCAGCGCCTCACCCCCGCCGATCTCCCTGAACAATCCATTCCATTGGCCGCGGTATTCGAGGGTTCCTTCTCGAGTTTTTTTGCCGACAAGGAACCGCGTGCAGCACACCTTGCCAGCCCTGAAACTCGCGTCGTTGTCGTTGGAGACGGCGATTTCATGAAGGATGAGTACCTGGGAGCAAGAGATAACGTCGTGTTCTTCGCCAATATCGTGGATTACCTTGCCGACGACGCCGGATTGATTACCATCCGCTCCAAAAATCTTGCTCAAGTGCCCCTGGGGCAAATCGAGGAGGGGACGAAGCGGATCCTGAAATACGTCAATCTGCTTCTTCCTCCGCTCATGGTGATCGGATACGGGGTCTTCCGCTGGAGGAGACGGACCTCCCTGAAACGGGCGTTGGAGCTGCAGACCTGAATTGATCGAAATTCCATGAACAAGAACACTCTGGTCCTCCTCGGCATCCTTTTCGTTCTCGCTGTAACTGCGTTTTTCCTGTTCCAGCGGCCAGGGGAAACAAGTCTTACGGAAACAGGGAGGGACTTGCTTCTTGAACTTGATTCTGCCTCTGTGAATGGTATCACCATCGCTTCCCCAACATCGTCCATCACTCTTGTTCGGAAAGAGTCAGTTTGGTTCATCGAACATCCGATCCAGGCCCCCGCGGATCAGCCGTTTGTCGGCACGCTGTTTCGCGAAGCCGGCAAACTCTCGATCAATTCTGTCATTTCCAGCAAGGCGGAAAAACACTCGTTGTTTCAGGTTGATAGTGCTGGGACGAAGGTAACTTTCACGTATGAATCTGGAGAAAGTGTTTCGATTGTTCTGGGAAAGTCCGGCCCGAGTTTTACAGATGTCTATGCGCGGCGTGAGGGCTCCAACGACGTTGTCCTCGTCAGTGCAGGCATTTCGTATACTGCCAATCGCCCGGTAAAGGAATGGCGAGACCACACGATCCTCAGTCTCCCGACCGAAAGTATACGTGAGGTCGGATTTCGGTATGGCGACACCACATTCACGCTCGCGTGGAAAGACAGCAGTTGGATGATAGGAATAAGTCCTGTTCAGGAATCGGCTGCGAGGGGACTGATTTCTTCTCTGAGTAACTTGCGAGCTGATGATTTTTTTGATGCGTCTCCATCGAAAGGATCGAAGCGTATTGGAGATGTTTCGGTATCCGGCATTCAGATTCGCTGGCATCAGTCGCCGGAGAGCGACCGGTATTTCGTTCAGACATCGTCATCACCCCAATGGTATCAGGTCGATGCGTGGAAAGCGCAACAGGTGTTGAAACGGAAAAAAGATTTGATCGCTGCCAAATAATTTCCCTCCCCTTCTTTTTTCATCCGTGACCGTTGGCTCGAAGAGCATCCAATTACCTTGTTTCAGAGGGCTTTTTTGTTTACCATGTATTTCTCACGCTAACTTCAATCAGGATAAGAGGATACGTTCGTCCTATGCGAATTTTCACTTCATTTGCCATTGTGTTTTCCTTTGTTGTTCTCGCCGGATGCAGTTCTTCCGTTCAATTAGGCTCCATTGGAGACGAAAGTCTTCGCCTCGAAGAATTTGAGGAGGTCTTTGCCAGAAACAATGGGGGGAGGGAACGGGCGAGCAAATCCACACTTGAAGAGCGAAAGTCCTTCCTTGATTTGTTTGTCGCTTACAAGCTCAAATTGCGTGAAGCACGGGAACGTGGGCTCCGGTCGGACTCTTCAATCATCAAGGAAATAGCCGAATACAGAACCTCCGTAGCATCGACGTACATTCTGGAGAAGGAGCTTATCGAACCCGCCGTGAAGATGTTGTACGAAAGAAAAACATGGGAGATTCGGGCAAGCCACCTTTTGCTTCGATTAGGTCAGAATCCATCCCCCGAGGATACTCTGCGGCTTTATAACCAGGCCAGGGACCTCATTGCCAAAGCCCGTATTGTTCCGTTCGACAGTCTTGCGCGCCAGTTTTCTCAGGATCCCAGTGTGGCAACAAATGGCGGAGATTTAGGGTGGTTTTCCCAGGGGAGGATGGTCCGCCCATTTGAGGATGCTGCATATTCACTCTCCAAGGAGCAAGTGAGTCCGCTTCCTGTCAGGACTCAGTTCGGATACCATGTTATCAAAGTTACGGACCGCCAACCTCACAAGGGTTCTGTGCAGATCAGCCATTTCCTCAAACGGTTTTCCGCCGGTAATGCCGATTCTACACAGGTCCGGGACACAGTGAATGCAATCTATCGGAGAATTCTGGATGGGACTCTGTTGTTTGAAGATGCCGTTGTGGGCTCCAGCGACGATCAAGCAAGCAGGCAGAGATTCGGTTCCATCGGTGCATTTGACCGCGGACGGCTGCCCCCTGACCTCGTAGAACTTCTTTTCTCGACACCTGTGAAATCCATTACACCGCCCTATCGTGCGGCGTACGGATATCATATTTTCAGGGTGACTGGAATAAGTCAGCAACCACCGTTCGAGCAAATGGAAAAGGATTTGCGTCAGTACTATGAGCAACAGTACTACGTAGCGGACTACGAAAATTATCTTCATGCTTTGAAGAATCGATACAACCTGCAGGTTGATCTTACCGCTCGCTACGATCTGGCCGCGCATTCATTTGACTCAACAAAGAGTTCGTCATCAGAAGACTGGGCTTCCGGTGTTGCTCCTCAAGCGTTTCGAAAACCACTTTTTACTTATGCAGATCGTGCATTTACTGTCGGTCAGTTTCTTGCTCATGTCCGGGAAAGCGAGGAATTTCAAAATTCCAAGTTGACACCACGAATGGTCGACGAGACAATCGACCGCATTGTCGATTCGCAACTCCTTGATTATCACGCTTCCACGGCGGGAGAGCGCCACCCGGCCCTTGAAGAATTGTTGAGAGAATATGAAAACGGCGTGTTGATTTATCGCCTCGATCAGGACGAGGTGTGGAGCAAGATTCAGGTGAATGACTCATTGCTGCACATTTTTTATAACGAGCGAATGTCACAGTTCCAGTGGCCCGAGCGGGTGAATGTTGCCGAAATTCACCTTCCGAGCGATAGCATCGCGACCGCCATCCGCAAACAGGTTCTTGCCGGACAACCCTTTGAAGAACTTGCAGCCAAATTTACGAGGCGCCCTGGATTCAAAGAGAAGGGGGGCGTTTGGGGACTGCTGGCCATTGATTCCAATGAGCTGACATCACTTGCAGCGTCCATGGCGATTGACAGTTTGAGTAATCCTTTTCGATCCGGAAATGGGTGGTCAATCATCAAAGTGATTGCCAAAGAGCCACCGGGACCCAAGACTTTTGAAGAGGCCCTTTCGGAGGTCACAAGTAAATACCAGGAACATGCTTCGAAAGAACGTGAGCGACAGTGGATAGAGTCGCTGAAGATCCGTTATGGTGTCAAGGTGAACCCTGAAAAATTGTCCGATGCATTTAAGACCCAGCCTGCATCATAACCATCTCGTCACTCTCCTGGTGTGTGTTCTGCTTTCCGCATGCCAGCAGCCGCAACAGCCGCGAACTCCTGTCGCCCGCATTGATAATCTGACGTTGACGCTGGAAGAAGTGGAATCCCGGTTCGATTCCTCCCAAGGCGTTTCCCAGGCCCAGGTTCACGAATACATTCAACGATGGCTGACTCAGGAATTGCTCTATCAGGAGGCCGTCCGCCGTGGCCTCGACCGCACCCGGGATCTCGAGACACGCCTGACGGACATTCGACGACAACTTGCCATCAACGCACTATTGGAGCAGGAAGTTTACACTGTGAAAAGTCAGGAGAGCGTAGAGGAACAGCTCCGGGAGTATTTCAATCAAAACAAACAGGAATTCGTCCTCTCCCAGGATGTTGCTTTGATCAGTTTCATCCTGTTTCAGGACCGTGATGCAGCTATTGCATTTCGAACACGGGTCGTGCGCGGAATGTCATGGATTGCGGCAAAAGCCGAGCTCCTCGCCGACCTTCAATTATTCCATGGAGTTCTTGCGAGCGTCGATTCGGCTTATCATTCAGAACGGACCTTGTTTCCCCCGGAACTCTGGCGGGCTGTCGTCACCTCCGTACGCCAGGAACCGTCGTTCCCTCTCCGAGCCCCGGAAGGACATTATGTGATTTTCGTTTGGAAACTTACGCGCAAAGGCGACATCGCCGATCTTCCGTACGTGAAGAAGGAAATTCAAAGCAGGCTTGCCATTGCGGAACGCCAGCAAGTGATGGAGCGATTGCTGGAGAACCTTCGCTCGAATCACGTTGTTCAAATATTAATCAGTTCAGTACCGCAGGATTCGGTAACTTTGAGGAGCCGGGAATAAGTATGAAGAGCATTCGTGTCACAGTAACGCTTGCGCTGTTTTGTGGGTCAGCAGCCCTCGCCCAAAACCAGACCGTCATCGACCGCATCATTGCCGTTGTTGACAAAGAAATCATCACCGAATCGGAATTGAAGGAGCGGATTACACTCGTCGCCCTTCAAAACCGCCTGGATCCGGCAAATCCGGAACTCCGCAACCAGATTCTCGATGGCATGATCACGGAAAAACTCGTTCTGGCGCAAGCGATTCTGGACAGCGTCACGGTGACCGACGAAGAGGTCTCGAACGCCCTTGACCAGCAATTACAGAACCTTGTTCGTCAGGCGGGATCCGAACAGCGCGTCGAACAGTACTATGGAATGCCGGTGAGCCGGATTCGCCGCGAATTTCGCGATGACATTCGGAAGCAGCTGCTGGTGCAAAGGGTTCGCCAGACCCGGGAGACCGGAATGATCGTTTCCCGGCGGGAAATTGAGGAGTTTTTTTCCACGTTTCAGGACAGCCTTCCCCGTGTTCCCGATCAGTATGAACTGAGCAATATTTTTGCCACACCCAAACCCGATTCAATCGTTGAAGAGCAATCCACGATCCGGTTGCTGACCATTCTTGATAGTATCCGGGCGGGGGGAGATTTTGCAGAGTTTGCCCGAAGACATTCCCAGGACGGCACGGCTTCTTCCGGCGGTGACCTCGGATGGGCAAAGCGCGGAACATTTGTGCCGGCATTCGAAAGTGCCGTGTTTTCGCTTCCGGAAGGCGGATTGTCCGATATTGTGAAAACCGAGTTTGGGCTTCATGTGATTCAACTGGTCGAACGGCGGGGGGAATCCGTGCATGCGCGCCACATTCTCCTGCGACTCGACCGGGGTCCGGCCAGCGATTCTGCCGCAGTGCAGTTCCTCGGATCCCTTCGTCAGCAGGTACTCAACGGCGCATCTTTTGCTGAACTCGCGAAAAAACACTCCGAAGACGATGAAACCAAAGCGCTCGGTGGAAACCTGGAAACCATAACGCTCGATCAACTGGAGAAAGAGTTTGCCGAAGTGGTCGAGAAGTTAGTCGGGGGGCAGATTTCAGAACCTCACCGGATCACCCTCAAGAACACCTATGGATTTCAGATTGTCTGGGTGCGAAAGAAGATTTCGGCCCATCCCATGAATCTCACCGACGACTATCGACGTATTGAACAAATTGCCCTCTACGTCAAGAAGAATCGCAAGAATGCCGAGTGGGTGGAGGATTTGAAGAAAACCATCTATTGGGAAACCCGTCTGTAATCACCACATTCAGCTCACGATGAACGACGTCGAAGCGGTCCGAAAACTCACAGGTGCCTACGCGGATATGAAATCCGAGATCGCGAAAGCGATCGTCGGCCAGGATCGCATTATTGAACACCTGCTGATCGCACTCCTTGCCCGGGGGCATTGTTTACTGGTGGGTGTGCCCGGGCTGGCGAAAACATTATTGATCAAAACTGTCGCGGAGGCCCTCGAGCTGAAGTTCAGCCGTATTCAGTTTACGCCCGATCTCATGCCGAGCGACATCACAGGCACGGAGATCATCGAAGAAAATGTTTCGACGGGCCAGAAATCGTTCAAGTATGTCCGCGGCCCCGTCTTTGCCAACGTGATCCTGGCTGATGAAATCAACAGGACTCCACCCAAAACGCAGGCCGCGCTGCTCGAAGCAATGCAGGAGCATCATGTCACAGCGGCTGGACAAACATACCGGCTGGACGAGCCGTTTTTTGTTCTGGCAACACAAAACCCCATCGAACAGGAAGGGACCTATCCCCTTCCCGAAGCACAACTCGACCGCTTCATGTTCAATTTGTGGCTCGATTACCCGTCGCTTGAAGAGGAAATGGAGATTGTCAAGACGACAACAAGCCCGTATAAGGCATCCATCCGACCGGTTCTGCGCGGCGACGAAATTGTTGTGCTCCAGGATCTTGTTCGGCGAGTCCCCGTCGCGGACAACGTCGTGCAGTTCGCTGTGAATCTGGTCAATCGTTCCCGCCCTCAATCTCCCCTCGCTCCTGCCTTCGCCAAGCAATGGATTCGTTGGGGGGCAGGCCCAAGGGCCTCTCAATATTTGATTTTGGGGGCAAAAACACGCGCCATCCTTCAGGGACGCCACACACCGGATATCGACGACGTGCGTGCTCTTACGGGCCCGGTGCTCAGGCACAGGATCGTCCCAAGTTTTAACGCCGAGGCCGACGGGATCTCAAGCATTGAGATTATTGAAAAACTCCTCTCTTCCATCGATTGATTCGTGAGATCATCTCTCCTTTTTTTTTCGGTGTTCCTGACGTGTTCAGCTCTTGTTATCCTGCCCACGAAAACCAGGGCACAACCGTCGCAACCCTACTGGATATTTCTTAGTGAGCGTGCACCGCTTGCAGGACGCACTCCTGCCGATTTCGGGATTACTGCGCGTGCACTCCACCGCCGCGCCAAGGTTCTACCACAGCACACATTGGTCGATGAACGTGACATCCCACCTTCTGCATCAGTTCTTCAGGAGTTAAAGTCGGCTGGAGTCCGGATCCGCTCCATTTCGCGATGGCTCAACGCTGTTTCTGTGGAGGCGCGGAATGAACAACTGCAGGTATTACGGTCATTTGCATCCGTTTACAGAATTGAACCCGTGCGATCTTTGAGCCGGCCAGCCCCCCCCGTCGATGCGTTACCAACCGCATCATCATTTCCGAAAACTGCCGACGGAAACACATTCGATTACGGTCCATCAATCAATCAGGTCAGCAACATGAAGGTGGTTGATGTACATAACCTCGCTATCTATGGTTCAAGCGTTCTTGTCGGAATGATCGATGACGGTTTCAATAACCACCGAACACATGAAGCTTTGAAGAATATTCATATCCTTGCCGAGTATGATTTCATCAATCGAGACTCCGTGACCTCTGCTCAACCCGGCGAAAATGATGGTGGGGGTGCTCATGGTCAGTATACGCTTTCAGCACTTGCTGGTTACAGCCCAGGAAATTTGATAGGACCTGCCTTTGGGGCTACACTCATGTTGGGCAAGACTGAGGTGGGGGCGTTCGAACAGCCCGTTGAGGAAGATTACTATGTCGAAGCCCTCGAATGGATGGAGAGGACTGGAGCAGATGTTGTTTCGACTTCACTCGGTTACTGTGATTGGTACGACTATATTGATATGGACGGTCAGACGGCGGTAACGTCACGGGCAGGAAGAGTTGCAGCCAGCAAGGGTGTGCTTCTGGTGACTGCCATGGGAAACACTTCAGGAGCGTGCTATACAAATACGAACGGCGAATGGGCCCTGATAGCCCCTGCTGACGCGGACAGTATAGTGTCTGTTGGTGCAACGTTTTCCGATATGTTGCATGCATCTTTCAGTTTGGCGGGACCAACTGCAGACGGACGTGTAAAGCCGGAAGTTGTCGCTCAGGGAGTGAGTGTAGTCTCAGCCTCGGGCCCCAATTCCGGGTATGATGCGGTAGGGGGTACATCGTTATCGACGCCCCTTGTTGCAGGCGTTGCAGCGTTAATTTTCTCAGCTCATCCGGATTTGACGCCAATGCAGGTACGGGAAGCCCTCATGAACACCGCTGTCCGGGTCAATGACCCACCTCTGACAGCAACTTGGCCCAACAACTACTATGGCTGGGGGTTTGTTAATGCACTTGATGCCCTGCTGTATCACGGGACAGTATTCAGCAATCTTCCTTCCGTACGTCTCAACAATTCAACATTGACTATCGCAACGTTTATCCGATCGCAATCGCCCTTGATTAGCGATTCACTGTTTGTTTACTATCAAGAGTCTTCCGGTTCGGCATACCAACGCGTGTTGTTGACCCAGACATCCACACCTCACCTGTTCCAGGCATCCATCCCGGCGGGCACGGATCCGGCCTGGCCCCGCGGATATTTTATTGCCCGCGACCAAGCGGGTCGAACTCGAAGTGCACCGTTCAATGCCCCTGAAAGCCTTTATGTATTCTCAGAGTATCTAGCGGCGGCCCCTGAGGATTTTCATCTCTTACCGAACTATCCAAATCCGTTCAATGCAGGCACAACAATTTCTTTCGATGCTCCGGGTGTCCGCCCCATTGAACTTCACATTTTCGATTTGTTAGGCCGAAGGATCAAGACCATCTATCAGGGGGTATCTTTCGCAGGGAGGAACGTGTTCCATTGGGACGGGACGGATGAAGGCGGGCGGAGTGTCTCGACCGGTGTATATTTTTCCATGCTTCTATCCGGAACGACTCTTCGTGCTCAAAAAATACTCCTCCTTCGCTAGGCCGGCTTTGCATGCCTGAAGTCTCTTTTTCGACATCGTTCAGCGTTATGTTCCTTGGTCTCGGCTTACTCGGTGCTGTCGCTCTTTCCATTTTCTCGTACCGCACAACCAATCCCCCCGTTGCACCCCGAAGAAAGAAATTTCTCGTCGTCCTCCGTAGTATCGGGTTGTTCCTTTTGTTTCTCCTTATCGGCGAGCCTCTCGTTTCGCTTCTTTACCGCAGCGAGCAACCGCCGGTGACGGTGGTCCTGGTCGACGATTCGCGCAGCATGACGATAGCCGACAAGGACGGAAAACGGTCCGATGTGCTTCTCAAGACTCTTCTCTCGGCCCCCGTCCAGGAACTTTCCCGGAGAGGGGAGGTTCGCTTTGTGGCGTTCGGCAATCACGCGCGCAATGTCGAATCAATCGGACCGGATTCTCTGCGATTTTCGAGCGACCAGACCAACATCTCCGAAGCGATGCGATTCGTTCGAACACTTTCCCTTACGACCAATGTCCGGGGCATCATCCTTCTCTCGGACGGGAATACAACAACCGGCGGCAACCCTGTCTTCGAGGAGGAAACGCTCACCCTTCCGATATTCTCGGTGATCGTAGGAGATACCGCTGACCAAAAAGATGTTCTCATCCGCAAGGTCATGACCAACGCGGTTGTGTACAAGGGAACCCGGGTTCCGGTACATCTTCAAATAAAAAGCTCCGGCGCGCAGCGTGAACGCGTCGAAGTCACCCTGCGACGGGAATCGGATATCCTGGACCGCACGCTCCTTACCCTTGAACCTGGAATACATGAATATCCGGTCAGCCTCGCATATGTGCCCGCCGAAAGCGGATCGCAACGATATACCGTTGCGGTGTCTACGCTCCCTGATGAACTGACAGACAGGAACAACCGTTCGTCGTTTTCCGTAAAAGTGTTGGAAACTAAAATGAATGTCATGATTCTCGCCGGCGCCCCCAGTGCCGATGTTGCCTTTTTGCTCCGCAGCCTGGATGCCGATAGCAACATGCACGTGACGGCTGTGATTGAGCGTGGCGACGGGTCGTTCTACGGTCCCAACCCGACCGCATCGCTGATTGACAAGCAGGAATGCCTGATCCTGGTGGGGTTTCCAACGTCTGCGAGTTCATCAGCTCTTGTGGGCCTTATTCGCGACGCGGGTTCGAAAACTGCCGGCGTACTTTTTATACTTTCACGGGCGATCGATCACCTAAAACTGGCACCTCTCCTGCCGATTCTCCCGTTTACGATCCGGGACCCTTCGCAAGCGGAGCAGCAGGTTTTTCTGCATCCGCGCGCCGTTCCAAACGATCTCCTTCTGAAACTCCCGGACAATATTCCCGGGGACGGATGGTCCCAGCTTCCTCCGCTCTTCACCCTTCAAACAACCATCCGTGCAAAGCCCGAATCAGATGTGCATGCTGTCAAGCGGCTCCGGACGATCGTCACCGAAGAACCGTTTCTGATAAGCCGGAATGTGAACCGTCGGAAATCTGTAGGGCTGTTAGGGTACGGCCTTTGGCGATGGAAAATGCTTCCCGATCCCGCTCTCGACGGTCTCCTTGATCATTGGCTGAATACAACCGTTCGTTGGCTGACCACACGCGATGAAGACCGGAAAGTCCGGGTCGCACCGACCAAAGAGAGCTTTACGGCAGATGAGCCGATCGAGTTTTCAGGTCAGGTGTACGACGAAACCCTCAGGCCTGTTGACGATGCTCAAATCACTCTCACGGTGAGGAGCAAAACACGGCACGGTGACCTCACCATGACCTCTCTCGGCAACGGTCAATATGACGCACAGTCGCGCGCAATGCCGGAGGGGGAATACACATTCGAGGCAGTTGTTCGGAGGGAGGGAGCCGAAACAGGACGGGCATCAGGCTCGTTTTCGGTGGGAGAATCAAATGCGGAATTTCTGGAAACCCGCGCAAATGCTTTGCACTTGCGTCAGCTTTCTGCGCGATCCGGCGGCCGCTTCTATTATCCCGGGGACATCGGATCCCTCGCTGGTGATATCGGTTCCCTCCCCGGGTTCCAGCCGACAGAAGTCCTTCAGTCAGCCGACCTGCCCCTATGGACCAATCCGTGGACCCTTCTCGCCGCCGTCCTGATGTTCTCTCTCGAATGGATTTTGCGAAAACAAAGCGGAATGTTATAAGATTTCTCATAAACGGAGGATGAATGAAACCGGTTCGAACAACAGTATTAAAGACCCTGGGATTCTTATCGGTTTTTGTCGTTGTCGCACAAGCTCAGGACTATTCGGCTGTCAAGGAGCAATTGTCGGAGATCATCGAATCGGAACTGAAGCAGAAAGGCATTCCGGCGGCGTATATCGCGCTGGTCGATGACCAGTCTGTTCTCTGGAGTGCCGCATTCGGTTTTTCCGACATCGGACAAAAACTTCCCGCCTCACCTTCCCAAGTCCACCGCATTGCTTCGGTTTCGAAACTCTTCACGGATATCGCGGTCATGCAGCTGGTGGAGCGCGGACTTCTGGATATCGATGCCCCGGTAACGACGTATGTCCCCGATTTCCGACCGCGGAATCCCTTTGGCGTTCCCGTTACCCTGCGCCAAATCATGACACACCGCGCCGGGATCGTCCGGGAACCGCCTGTTGGCCATTACATGGATCCCACGGAGCCGTCGCTCGCACAAACCATTGCCAGTTTGAATCAGACTGAAATTGTTTACAAGCCGGAAACCAGGTTCAAATATTCCAACGCCGGAATTGCCCTTGCCGGTTACGTACTCGAAACAACCCAGGGCCAGCCCTTCGGCGAGTACATCGAGAAGGCACTGCTCAAACCGCTTGGTCTGAAGGAAAGTTCTTTTCTCCCAAAGAGTGAATTGCTTGCCCGCAAACCAAGGGCCCTCCTCTGGACGTACGACGGCAGGACGTTTGATGTTCCGACATTCCAGTTCGGCATGTCTCCCGCCGCCAACATGTATTCTACCATCGGAGACCTGGGGAGATTCATGAGTACGCTTTTTAATAAAGGGAAAACAGCAACGGGAAGAGTGTTGAAAGAGAAAACGCTCGAAGAAATGTGGCGGCCGCAATTTGCACCCAAGGGCCAGAAATCCGGAGCCGGACTTGGCTTTTTTATTGAAGTATTTGAGGGAGAGAGGTTGGTCAGCCACAGCGGTGACGTGTACGGGTTCGCCACCGAGTTCGCGGCGATGCCTGAAAGAAAAATCGGGGTCATCGTCGTCAACACGCTGAATGCCTGCAACGAC
The DNA here is from genome assembly GCA_040901865.1 of Bacteroidota bacterium. Taxonomy (GTDB): domain Bacteria; phylum Bacteroidota; class Ignavibacteria; order UBA10030; family UBA10030; genus JBBDYD01. The sequence continues at coordinate 37,671 of JBBDYD010000009.1, forward strand.
TGGTCGGCACGTATCGCACGCCATGCCCTTCAGCTCATGCTGGCACAGAAGAAGAACGCATCGTTCCCCGAGTTCGAATCGACCACTCCCATCGAGCCAGAGCTTGCGAAACGCGTCGCCGGAACGTACCGAAGAGGCGATCTTGTGGTTGAGCTTTATCCCCGTGGAGAGACATTGATGATGCAGGGCAGGACGATGAAGTCTGTTGTCCGGCAGCGGGGCAATTTTCTGGTTGTCGATGACAAGCACAACTCCGGCACAGTCATCATTCCTGGTGACAATCAGATTGTCCTGGAATCTGACACGCTAGCACGGATTCCGGAAACCCGTCCGGAAGTGGTTCCGGATCGTTGGAGGAGTTTAATCGGCGAGTATGGATGGGATCACAACGTGCTTTACATCCATGAGCGCAATGGCATTCTTCACGCCCAGATTGAATGGTATTTCTCTTACCCCTTGCAGGAAGTCTCACGCGATGTCTTCGCATTCCCGGAATTCGGGCTCTATCATGGAGAGCGGATTGTCTTTACCAGGGACTTCTCAGGAAACGCGGTTCTGGCGACTGCTGCAAATATCGGATTCGTCCGCCGGTCTGTTGGGACTGCAGAGGGTCAGACATTCCGGATCATTCCGAAACAGCCAATTGAACAGCTACGTCAATCCGCCTTGAGGGCCTCACCGCCGAACGAAGGTGGGGTGTTTCATGAAAGCAATCTGGTGGAACTGCGAACCATGGATTCGACCATCAGGCTCGATGTCCGCTATGCGACGACAAACAATTTCATGAACGCGGTATTCTATTCGGAACCACGGGCATATCTTCAGCGCCCTGCGGCCAAGGCGGTAGAGCGTGCATCCACATGGTTGAAGCAGTTCGGGTACGGCCTGATCGTGTATGACGCTTATCGGCCCTGGTATGTGACAAAGATGTTTTGGGATGCGACTCCCGACCATCAACGCGATTTTGTTGCCGACCCCTCCAAGGGATCGCGCCACAACCGTGGATGTGCAGTGGACATTGGCTTGTACGACCTTCGCACCGGCGCCATTGCGCCCATGATGAGCGGGTATGACGAGTTTTCCGTACGGGCGTACCCCGATTATCCCGGCGAGTCGTCTCTTCAGCGGTGGAACCGCGAACTGTTGCGCGCCGCGCTGGAACGCGAGGGTTTCAGAGTGTACGAGTATGAGTGGTGGCACTTCGATTTTCAGGGTTGGGAGCAGTACCGGATCATGAACGTGTCATTTGAGAACATTTCGAAGCAATAGACAGGGCTCGTGGTTGCTGGCTTTTACTTACGTTCATTTATTTCTATCTTAAAACACGAATGAAACTTACCGAGGATCAAAAACTCAGAATTTTCATCATCCTTGCGTTGGCGGCGGGATGGATTGCCGTCATTTTTTTCCGATCAGGAACCGCCTGGGGTTAGTGATTTCTCCCATTTATTTGTCACTCGCAGTGAATTGTGAAACCAATCATCAGCGATGAGCACCATCCCTGACACTCCTTCGTCCGGCTCCCCGCAGGCCATGCTCCATCAGAAGTTCGCGATGCGCCTTTCCCTCGTGTTTGGATTTCTGATGCTCGGCGGGAAGTGGTATGCGTACCTGCGGACAGGTTCCGCGGCAATTCTTTCAGACGCGGCGGAATCAGTTGTCCATGTATTCGCCGTTGCTTTTGCCACCTACAGCATGTGGCTCAGCTTCAAACCCGCCGACAACAGCCATCCGTACGGCCACGAGAAGATCAGCTTTTTCTCGGCGGGAGTGGAAGGAGGGCTGATCATTGTCGCTGCACTGACAATCATGGTCGAATCCATCCTGAAATGGATGGCGGGGCTGGAGCTGGAAAATCTTGGCGAAGGGATGATTTATGTCGCCGCTGCAGCGACAATCAACGGGGGGCTCGGATGGTACCTGGTGTATACCGGAAAGCGGCACGGTTCATTGGTGCTTCTTGCCAACGGCAAGCATGTCCTCACAGATTCCTGGACAAGCGCCGGCGTCATTATAGGATTATTGCTTGTGATTTGGACCGGGTGGAAACCGTTCGATCCGATCCTGGCAATCCTGGTTGCGACGAATATTCTGTGGTCGGGAGGAAAACTCATGAGGCTGTCGGTCGGCGGATTGATGGACGAGGGGAACCCCAGGCTTGCGGATTCAATCAACGAGATTCTTCAGCGAGAAACGAAATCGAGAGGTCTTTCTTTTCATCAGGTCCGCCACCGGAACGCCGGCACGACACTCTGGGTGGAGTTTCATCTCCTGTTTCCCCGCGGAACCAGAATCGAAGACGCCCACTGGAAAGCCACAGAGATCGAGGCCATCCTCAAGTCATCACTTCCCCTCCCCGTGAATATCCTGACACACCTCGAGCCCCGCGAGGATCACGACAAGCCTCACCTGCAATTGAAGGCATCACCGGAATAGCTGCCCGTATTGTCGCCTGAGCATCGCGTCAACGCTGAATCTCCCCGGTCCCGTGATCATAAACATCACGGCAACGATTCCATAGAGGGCCGCGAGTTCCCGGCTGCCTCCAAACGGGTCATTGGCGTGCCGGATAAACACGGCCACGATCATCGTCGCAAGAATGAAAAACGAAGAGAGCCTCGTTCCCAGTCCCATTGAAAGCAAAATCCCGCCTCCGAATTCAGAAAATCCCGCCGCATAGGCAAACACTTCCGGCACCGGAAACCCCATCTCGTGGACGCCGCTGATGAACCGCTCTGACGGAGGAAGTTTATGCAACCCGTGATTGAATGCCAGCGTTAATCCCGCAAAAGCCCGCAGGATCAACACGGCGGCTCCCCCGGCAACACTTCCAAAGCCCGTTTCGCCTGTAAGAAATTTCCTCAAGCTTCATTTGGTCTTTCTCGGAAGAAAGGCCCCGTTGTGTTTCAAATCGGGGCCCGATCATTTCCTGTCTATTTTTTGAACTCGAGATTCATCGTGATCGTGACGGTTCTGCCTGCAACAAGCCCCACGTTCTCAATGGCCCTGCTCCACTTGAGGTTATAGTCGAAGCGGTCAATGGCAGTCGTCGCGCTCCAACCGGTGACAGTTCCCTGCTGGGTCTTGATTGTCCCGCGGTAGTTCGCATCGAAGGTTACCGTACGGGTAACATCCCGGATGGTCAAATCACCCGTAATCTTGTACTTCTTGCCCTCGACCTTTTCAAAAGACTTGCTGGTAAACGTTATTGTTGGATATTGCGCTGCATTGAAAAAGTCATCGGATTTCAGATGGTTATCGCGGCTCTCATTGTCGGTGCTGAGGCTGCCGACATTGATTGCGGCCTTGACCTGGGCATCTGAGAAATCCTCTTTGGATGAGGTAAGGATTATTTCGAAATCCTTGAACCTGCCCGTAACTTCAGAAATCGCCATGTGCTCGATGGCGAACGTTACTGCGGAATGTGCTTTGTCCAATTTCCAGGCATTGTCCTGGGCAATGATCGGGGTGGCCCCGAAGAGCACGGCAATTAAAAGTGGCATGACGCGTTTCATAACGGATCTCCTGTTTTTGATGAATAGATTTTGATTTATTATGCTTATCGGACTGAGGCGGTTTTCTTTTGAAACACCGAAAGATCGAGTGAAATTTCGTCAGGGTCTTTCAATTGGCATGTCAGCCGGTCGATACGGCTGAGCGGAGTATCCTTCGCGTCCGCCCTTTCGACAATCCCTTCGAAGCGCGAGGAAATGGTCTGAACGCCAAACGAGATCAGACCCGTCGAATTTACTGAAGCCAGCTGGACACCCAGGCTGTTCCAGACGTTTAATCCAACGTGATGGTGATACCCATCCGCCGAAAGAAACAAAGCTCCGGGGTAGGTCTGCTGCGTGATTTCGAGCCCAAGCAGGTCATGGTAGAATGTTTTCGCTTTGTCGAGGCTGGAGACCTGAAGATGGATGTGGCCAACAATCGCGTCCGGATGAATTCCTTCATACGAGGGCGGGACATCGGCGAGTTCGGCAATCAATCCGGCAATATCCAGCGGCTCGGTCACCATGGTTACTTCATTCGGATCCTTCGACGAATCAACGGACGAACCGATGGGCCATTCGTTACGCGGGCGATCGCGATATAATTCAAGCCCGTTTCCTTCGGCGTCTGCCAGATATACCGCTTCGCTGACTCCATGGTCGGCGAAGCCCTGAAACTTCCATCCCATTTCTCCCACGTGACGCATGGTGCGCGCCAATTCCAACCGGTTGGGGAATAGCAAGGCGGTATGAAACAAACCGGGGGCCATTACGGGCCTTGGAAGGGCGCCCGGATCTCCTTCCAAAACAATGAGAGCCGGCTCCTTCCCGTTCGCCGACAGGCGGACGGTTCTTCCCTCCCGGAGTATTTCTCTTAATCCAATGATATCACGATAGAACCCGCTCGCCGTCTCAAGGTTCAA
>JBBDYD010000009.1:42187-53842 GCA_040901865.1 Bacteroidota bacterium
TTTCTCTTAATCCAATGATATCACGATAGAACCCGCTCGCCGTCTCAAGGTTCAATACCCTCAAGCGGATTTCGTGAATTCTCACTGTATCAAAAAAAGCGTTCATGGATGTTCTGCGGGGAAAAGGACTTTTGATGTAACGCGCATTGTTACAAGGGGCGGGAGGACTCGTTCAATCGCTTCCCGTTTTGCTTCAAACCATGGCGGAAGTTTGAGCCTGGTTCCAAGTTCCTCGGGCTTCTCATCGAAATTTACCGTCTTCTTAACGAGGCGCAGTCCGAGAACGCGCATATAGAACGCGACATTGGCTTGCGGATCGCTTGCCAGCGCCGTGGTGTTCATGATGGCTCTTTCGTCATCATATGTTTCCTGCATGCCGTCCCGAGTTTCTTTAGCAGCCGGGCCAAGTCCGATTGCTCCTTTTCCGTGAGAACGGATGCCATCGCCGTGATGAATTCAGCGTGTTGAGGAAAAATGTCCTTGAAGAGCTTCCGACCCTTTGCGGTGAGATCGACCACGATTGTGCGTCGGTCTTCCTTGCTGTGGGTACGCTCGACAAGTCCGTCCCTCTCCAGGTTGTCGACGACAACCGTCATGTTTCCACCCGAGACAAGCATTTTTTTCCCCAATTCACCGATCGTCATGTGGCCAAGATGTCCAAGGCTTTCGAGTACGGCGAATTGCGGACCGGTCAGGCCATAACGTTCGATATCCCGTTCAGAAAGGCGCGCAAACGTTGCCGAAGCCCTCGCCAGCTTCACCCACATCCCGAGAGCCAGGTCTGCCTCTTTCCCGTATTGCTGTGTTGTTTTCATAATACCTTTCAAGTTTAAACATTTTGAATTTAAGCAAAGTTCCGGTTCCGTCCCATTGCTTTGCTAAAATTCCCGTAATTTCAATATTATCAAGGAGTTGCAGGTATGACAACGTAGGCCGCGAGCCGTTTTATTTCGGGAGTGGAATGAATCAAAGTTCGTGGGGGGAAAATTACCGGAAAAAACTCGATCGAAATTCTCTCAAGAAAACGATCATGAAGTGTAGTCTCGGGGCAAAAGGAACTGGATGAGCCAGGGCTGGGAGATACCAAAGAAATTGAATCATCTAAACATCGGGTCATTGAGTCAATACATTGTATTGGACCAATGATTCAATGGATCATTGATTCCGTTCCTTGTGTTTTTTCCACACCAGATAGACCGGAATCCCCAATAGTACAATAAACAACCCTGGCCAGGTATATTGCGGCTTGTAGAGAAGGAGCACGAAATCGATGTAGAGCGCCATGATGATATACAACGCAGGCAGCACCGGATATCCTATTGCCTTATAGGGGCGCGGGGCATCCGGGCGCTTTTTCCGAAGAACGAAGATCGAACCGATCGTGAGGACATAAAAAATCAAAACGGCAAACACGATGTAATCAAGAAGCTGGCCGTACGATCCCGAGATGCACAGCACCGAGGTCCATATCCCCTGAACAATCAATGATTTTGCGGGCGTATTGTAGGCCGGATGAAGATGCCCGACGGTCTTGAAAAACAATCCGTCCTGCGCCATGGCGTAATACACTCTTGCCCCCGACAGCAATAATCCGTTCGCACATCCGAAGGTCGAAATCAGAATTGCGACGGCCATCATCGTCTGACCCGCTTCCCCAAACATCACCTGCATCACGGCCGTCCCCACCCTGTCCTCTGTCGCGTGTTGAATTCCTCTGCCAAGGACTGTCCCGGCTTCCGCGTCACCGGCCAGCGGCAGTGTTGTCAAGTACACAACGTTGGCGGCTATATACAGCAGAATAACGCTTCCGGTGCCGAGTGCCAATGCCAGCGGAAGATTCCTCTTTGGATTCTTGATTTCACCTGCCGTGAACGTAACGTTGTTCCAGGCATCAGATGAAAACAGCGATCCGACCTGAGCGATCGCGAGGATGGTTATTGTGCCAACCATCGTGACGGCTCCGGCCATGCCGACCTGCACCGCATGCCCGGCATCAAGGCCTGCATTCGTCCAGAAATCCCCGAAGTTCGCCGACACCGCCTCTGCATTCTGACCGATAAAAATACCCAGCCCGACCAACCCGATCACCGCCGCGGTCTTTGCAAATGTAAAGATGTTCTGAACGAGGGCACCCAGTTTTACACCGAACACATTGATGCCTGTAAGAACGACTATAACAAGAATCGCGGCCAGATTCTGAGTGTTGAGACCCACATCCATATTCCCCAGTTGCATCGGGCCGATCGGTATGGGCGGAATGTGCGCTATATGCCATATCCAGTTTTGCGAAGAGACGGAGGGGAACAGCACACCGAGGAATTTTCCGAACCCGACGGCAACCGCTGCCGCAGTGCCGGTTTGAATGACGAGGAAAAGGGTCCATCCGTAAAGGAATCCCCACAACGGGCCAAGGGCCTCACGCAAATAGACATACTGACCCCCTGCCTGCGGCATCATTGCGGCGAGTTCTCCATATGCCAACGCGGCAACCACCGTCATGAATCCGGTAATAAGCCAGGCACCAAGGAGAAGCGCCGGTGAATCAACGAGTCGTGCAATATCGGCCGAAACAATAAAGATGCCCGAGCCGATCATTCCGCCCATAACAATGGTTGTCGCGCTCGTGAGCCCTAATCCCTGTACAAAATGGCCTTCTTTGGTTTGCATGCTCGGAAAGACTCCCGATTTCTTCGCGTGATTCCCAGGGGGAGAAATCGGGAGTCGCACAGGTTGGTTATTCCTGCAACCTATTATACTTTTTCAAGACCTGTCGCAACCTATCGTGTGGCAGCGCTGGAACTTTGTTGCCATCCCGGCCGACCATTGTTTCGGCGGCCACCATCGCGTTCACAATTGCTTCCTCGGTTGCATCAACCGTCGCGCGGAATAGGGGCCCGATGCGTTCATTCGGCAGCATCGTCAGCTGCGCCAGTCCATCGGTTTTGGCAATCTCAGGGTTGGCCGTCGAAAAGGCGATGAAAATATCCCCGGAGGAGTTTTCGCCGCGCCCTCCCATGACGCCAATACCCAACGCGACGCGTGTGACGATTCGTTTCAATTGATGCGGAAGAAGAGGTGCGTCGGTGGCTACCACAACAATAATCGAACCCGATCCGTCATCCGGTTTGCCGCGCTCCGCTTTGACATCCTGGATTTCCTTGCCAACCGGCACGCCGGCGATACGAAGGAGTTCACGCGATCCGTAGTTCGCCTGCACAAGCACACCAACAGTGTATCCGCCCGATTTTTCGTCCAATTTGCGGGATGACGTCCCTGTTCCGCCTTTGAATCCATGGGCGATCATTCCGGTGCCGCCTCCGACATTTCCTTCCGCAATGGGTCCCGACGAAGCCTTATCCATCGCTTCGAACGCATGTTCTTTTGTGACATGGAAGCCATTGATATCATTCAGAAACCCATCCCATGTCTCCGCAACCACTGGTAAACTGAAATCGCCCGAATAGCCTTCACTGCTTCCCTGCCGAGCACCCCATTCGATGACTGCATCACGGACAATGCCGACACTGTGCGTATTTGTGATCAGGAGTGGACTCCCAACGCTACCGGATTCCTCGAGCCACGTTGTTCCGGTCATTTCCCCGTTTCCATTCAGCGTAAACCAGGCCCCGAAGACGCGATCCCGGAATTTTTTGGCTTTGGGAAAAATCGCCGTAACGCCGGTCCTTACGGGCCCTTTCCCGACCACGAGCTTCCCATCTCCCCGAATAATCGTGCTGTAACCGACTTCAACTCCAGCAACATCGGTGATGGCGTTCCACGGTCCCGGGGTTCCGTCAAAGGGAACACCGAGATCCCGCGCGCGGGGTTTCTTTTGCGCCAGTGTACCGGCAACCGTACACAGGAGCAGAGTAAGCAGAGTGAATAATCGTAATGAACTTGACACAGAGCCTCCTTCGGTGGCAGGTTTACTTGTCCATGGCCTCGTCGGCGATGGACAAGGATCGATCGAGTGCGCTCATTGCAATGTCGATTTCTTCTTTTGTGATAATAAGCGGCGGGGCGATTACCAGGTGGCTCAACCATGCCTGCAGAAACACTCCCTGCTTCATCAGATCAGCCGTAATTTTTTCCACAAGCATCGGTTTCCCGGAGACCTTGTCGGATTTTGTATTGAACGGTTGCTTGGACTCACGGTTTTTCACAAGTTCCAAAGCCCAAAAGAGCCCCAGTCCGCGCACTTCGCCAATTGAGGGATGCCGGGGTATAAGATTTCGCAACGCTGTGCCCATGTAAGCGCCCATCTCTTTTGCTTTCTCCACAAGGTTCAGTCGTTTCATCTCATTGATGGCCGCGATCGCAGGAGCAAGCGTCAGGGGATGTGCTTCGTACGTGTGCCCATGGGAAAAAAAGTGGTCGTCAAAATAGGAAGCGATTTTCATGGTGGTTGCGCAGAGACCGAGCGGGACATACGCGCTGGTGATACCCTTCGCTGTCACCAGGATGTCCGGCTTTACCTTCCAATGGTCCATGGCAAACCATTCGCCGGTACGTCCCCATCCGCTCATCACTTCATCGGCAATCAAAAGAACCTGGTGCTTGTCACAGATCTCCCTGAGACGGGGCATGTATTCGGGGGGCGGAACGAGCACACCGTTCGTTCCGACCACCGGCTCCACCAGAACCGCCGCAACATCGGCTTCGTTTTCGATCATATGCTCAATGTACTCTGCGCAGGCAATACCACAGCCGGGGTAGGTGTGCATCATCGGGCAATCATAGCAATTGACTTCCGGGGCAAAAATCACACCCGGGATCTTTCCGGCCGGCTCCATCGCCCACCGGCGCGGATCTCCTGTCGCAGCGATGGCGCCCATCGTAGAGCCGTGATATGAGCGGTATCGGGCGATGATCTTTGTTTTTCCCGTGACCATCCGGGCAATCTTAAAAGCGGCTTCATTCGCTTCGGTTCCGGAGGTTGTAAAGAAGAATTTTTCAATGCCCGCAGGGAGAACGTCAAGCAGAAGAGCGCTCAGTTCCGCCCGGACATCGGTGGCAAAAGCGGGAGCAATGTACGAAAGCTTCTGCGCCTGGTCCGCGATTGCCTTGATCACGGCCTGGTTCTTGTGTCCGAGCGTCACGCACATGAGCTGTGAGGAACAATCCAGATAGCGTTTTCCCGAAGCATCCACAAAGAAACAGCCCTCTGCATCGACGATATGCAGCGGGGTCCATCCTTTTTGAAACCGCCACGTTCCGTACGTGTTTCGCGCAGTGATTTCAACAACTTCGCGTGATGTCAATTTTTGTTTCATAAAAGTGCCCTTCAAGAATGTCCGGAAACTACAAAAAAACCAAGGGAGGAGCAACGAAAAGTTCGTCTGTTATTACAGCGAAACGACAATTCCGATCCCTGCTTCGTTTCGGCGTTTCCCGAAGAATTGCCCGCGTTCGTCAAGGCCGGCGGAATAGGAAATCGCCAATCGCAGGATTCTCCCGGTTTCGCTCCTGTACTGCAATCCCGTCTCGTAACGCTGCGACGTCCCAGAGGACAATTCCTGATGCATTTTGAGATCCCAACCTGCGTACAGCGAAAGTTCCTGCGAAAACGCCAGGATAAGCGCGTGCATGCCAATCTGGAGGGAAAGGGGCTTGCCAACCGGTTGTCGAATAACGAGGGCATAGGCATAGCGGGCCCCCACATAAACCTGGCCGGGCAAAAAAGGGGACGCATGGATAATGAACATCTGAACTTCGTCGCGGCTGTAATCGAACGGGAGAGCGGTTGAATCCCCGGCGGGTCCATCACCCAGATGATGGCTCGCGTGACTCATCCCCGTGCGAACGATCAGATCTTCGCTCAGTTGAACATCAAGAAGAAAGAAATCCACGCTAAATTCAGTGCTCAATACTGCAATGCTCCGACCTGGATCCAATCGCGCATGAATCGAGGCGCCCGAGCTCACCTGAATCGGCACGCCCCAAAGAGAGTAATCAACCAACGGAAGGATTCCGCCGACGCTCAGCTGAACTTCATGGGGCGAAAGGAGTTGAGTTGCCGAAAAGCGGTGCGCAGTCCCATCGGCCACAAAATCATGGACTCGATGACGTGAAGGGAGGAGCCGAAGTGCAAGAGTGTCCCCTTCCCCCCGAGCGTCGAGCGGGACAGCGACGATCACCGTCAGAATACCAATCCAGAAACTTCTCAGAAGAGCCGTCATGCAACTGCCTCTCCGGCCGGCAGCCTTGCCAGGAAGTTCATGACAAGCTTGAGCCTTTCGCCGGATCCGGCGGCATCAGGTACACTGAGGTGCAGTTTCAGTTGCTTGCCGTCCTGTCGAAGTTGGGCGCGATGTTCTTTCATCGGCAGAACGGTATCCATGATTGTTTGGAACAGGGACGATGCCCCATCGCGGTCGTCATAGAACGAGCTGTCGCTTTCGGGCGGAAACCACAGGGTCAGGAGCCGGCCTGAAATCTGAACTTTTGAAAATCGTCTCTGCGAAGCGGCGAGTTTTATTTCTACAATCTTGAACAGGTACTCCACTTCGGGTGGATATTCCCCGAACCGGTCCTGAAGTTCGGCTCGTATGTCTGAAACACCCGGCAGATCGCGCACTTGATACAATCGCCGATACACGTCAAGCCGCTCGGAATCCGACGCAATATAGACATCGGGAATCATAGCTTCCACATCTGATTCTATCACGGTTTCCACGGAACTGCCAAATGCCGAAGGTCCGCTTGAGGTGAGGTCATGAAACTCATCGTGTTTCAGTTCCTGGACCGCTTCTTCGACAATCTTCTGGTACATCTCAAACCCCATCTCCAGAATAAAGCCGGACTGTTCTGCGCCAAGAAGATTTCCCGCGCCGCGAATTTCCATGTCCCTCATTGCAAGATTAAACCCCGACCCGAGTTCTGTAAATTCCTGGATCGCCTGCAGTCGCTGAAGAGTTCCCCGCGGCAGCGACATCAGGGGTGGAGTGAACAGATACGCATATGCCTGAACATTCGACCTCCCCACTCTTCCGCGCAGCTGGTACAGTTCCGCGAGTCCAAATCGATCGGCGCGGTTGATAATGATCGTGTTAACGCTCGGGATGTCTATGCCGGACTCGATAATCTTCGTGCACACGAGCACATCGTACTTGCGCTCAAGAAAATGCACCATGGTTTGCTCCAGTTCATGGCCCTTCATCTGGCCGTGTGCGGTATGGACCCTCACTTCCGGGACGACTTTCAGTATCACCTGCAGAATATCCTCCATATTCTGGATGCGATCATGGATGAAATAGACCTGCCCCCCGCGATGAATCTCCCTCAAGATCGCTTCACGAACAAGCTTCGCGTTGAACTCGGCGATTTCGGTAATAATGGGAAGGCGGTTCCGGGGCGGCGTATTAATGATCGAGAGATCGCGGGCTCCCATGAGCGAGAATTGAAGGGTTCGGGGAATGGGCGTTGCCGTGAGCGTCAACGTGTCAACTGAAGCTTTCAATTGCCTTAACTTCTCCTTTGCGGTCACACCAAACCGGTGCTCTTCGTCCACCACGAGCAGCCCAAGATCTTTGAACTGAACATCTTTTGAGAGGAGACGGTGCGTGCCAATGAGGATGTCGATGGTTCCTTGCCGGAGTTCTTCAAGCACGGCGTTCTGTTCCTTCTTTGACTTGAAGCGCGTCAGGCTCTCCACCCGGACTGTGTAGCGCTGAAGTCGGTCCATGAACGTCTGCCGATGCTGTTGGGCGAGAATCGTGGTTGGAACGAGCACGGCAACCTGCTTCCCGTCGAGGACCGTTTTGAACGCCGCCCTGACAGCCACTTCCGTTTTGCCGAATCCGACATCCCCGCAGATCAATCGGTCCATCGGGAACGGCTGAATCATGTCGGTTTTCACATCCGCCGTCGCTTTTGCCTGATCGACGGTATCCTCGTACATGAAGGAGGCCTCAAGCTCTTTTTGCCAATGGCTGTCGGGGGAAAACGAAAACCCTGTCTCATGCTTGCGCTTTGCGTACAGGGCGATAAGGTCACGCGCGATATCCTTGATCCTCTTTCTCGCCTTTGCTTTTAGCCGGTCCCATTGAGGAGTTCCAAGCCGTGTCAGCAAAGGCTCATGTCCGTCACGCGAAGAGTACTTTTGGACCCTGTTGATGAAATTCAGGTTCACGTAGAGGGCGTCGTTTTCCTCATACAACACCTTCATCACTTCCTGCTCGGCCTCGCCAACGTTGATTGTCTGCAAGCCTGCAAATCGTCCGATGCCATAATCGCTGTGGACGACAAAGTCTCCCCGTTTCAGCCGTATCAGTTCCCGTTGACTCATCCCCTTGAACGCAGTCCTCCGGGCAATTCCTCTCCGCTTCAACCGGCCGAAGATCTCGTGCTCGGTGAACACGACGAGAGAGGCCGGAGGGTAGACAAACCCTTCGTGGATAGCTTCAGCGACGTGCTGAATCGACAGGTCTTGGGCTTGCGTCCGTTCGCTTTCTTCGTCAATCAGTTCGCGGAGTCTCTCTTGTTCTTCAGACGTGTCGCTTGCCAGAATGATCGAAAATCCTGCGGCCTTTCTTCGTTGAAGCTCCTCGAGGAGGAATTTGATGCTCCCGTTAAACGGAGGCTGCGGTATCCCTTGAAAATCAATGTGCGTCTCTTTCTTGAGGAACATTGAATGAATGATCCTTCGATGCTGTTCAGTTCTTTCAAGGAGTTCTTCCCAGGTCAGGATTTGATCAATACCCTCCTTGTGAAGTTCTTCCAATTCGTGTTGAAGACCGGCAGGTTCATCGAGCAGGATGATTGCCTTGTCAGTCAAATAGTCGAAGATGGTCCCCCGGGAGGATTCGTCGGAATCGACCCCGTACATGTTTGCCGCTATTGTGGCAATGCTGAGCGGCCGTATTGACCGTTGGGACCGGGCATCGAATTCCCTGATTGATTCCACAGAGTCGCCCCATAATTCGATGCGCAGTGGATGTTCGCCGATGAAAGGAAAAACGTCAATGATCCCTCCCCGGACCGCAATATCTCCATACCCCTCGACAAAGTCCTTTCGTTCGAATCCAAGACCGGTCAATGTTTCAATCAGGTTTTGAAACGGGACGTCTTTACCGACCTCAACGGTCACAATTTGTTTCTGAAGCACTTCCGGTTTTGGAACGCGGCTGGCAACGGCCTCGATGGATGCTGCAATGAGAAGCGGCTCATCGCGCAGAAGCGCTCTCAACGTCTCCGTATTCATGACGGGGCCTGTCATGTCGAGTAGTGTTGAGGTGTGGTGCTGGGCGTGAACAAACTGGGCGGTGGGGGTTACCCCTGCGGAGGAACAATCATCACGCAGGCGCTCTGCACGATCTTTCTCTGAGGTCAGTATCAGTATTTGACCTCCCAGTTCACGCGTACAGTGGTCTGCAGCCACGGCCATCAATGATCCGGTGAGGCCTGTCACGATCAGCGGCTTGGCGGCTGAAAGTTCCTCGACGGACTTCCGCAGCCGCGTGAGTGGCTCTGAATGAGACACGAGAGAATGAAGAAAATCAGCCATGAGGAAGAAATGTGGTCCGGAAAAAAAACACCAATCCCCTCCATTCCCGAAGAATTACGGAACGGAAGGGTGTTGTTCAAACGCAAATGTACGGAAGGGGTCCGCAAGATGCAAAAAATTACATAGTCGTAAGAATTTGTGAATGTAGGTTACCGCTTGATTCTGCATACGATTCCTGCTACTATCAGAGCCATCAATTCTACGGTGCAGCCCTGCCGCGTTGTTTGGGTGTGTTCCTGGGAGGAAACCATTCGTCGGCGCGGCTTCTGCACCGCTTTTGTTCCCACCGTTGTCCTCCGCCTGCCGGATTGACTTTTGTGTTACAGAACACGCGCCTTGGTTGCTTCACCGGACAACTTTGGCTATACTTTGTTCGCTTGTTTTTCGGGTTTACAGTGTTTTAATTCTTTGGGAGGATATTTTATGAAACGCTTTTTGCACTTGATCGTGGTTCTCGCGATCTGCATTCCCTCATCTTTCGTTTTTTCGCAGACGCAGGAAGAGGACGAGGGATTGGAAGAGACGATGGGTAAGCTTGCACAGGACGCGGCCCGCGCTTACATTTCACCTGTTGTATCCGGATTCGGAGCCGATATGAACTCCGGATGGTTCCACAGAGCCCCCTGGGCCACCATGTTCGGATTCGATCTTGAATTTGGATTGGTCATCATGGGAGCGGCCATGGAAGATAATCACCGAAGATTTACCTCAGATGGGTCTTTCCGCTTCAACTATGACCAGGCGGATCAGCTGGCAGCTCAAGCGGAAAACCAAGGAAGTGAAACGCGAGACGCAATACGTGATGCGATCATGAATCAGGATTTTGGAGTGAATTTCTCCGGGCCAACAATTGTTGGATCAAAAACCGATAGCCTTCGGATTGCATTTCCGGGAAAGCAAATCAATGTCAACGGAACAAACTACCTTCTCGGCTCATCCAGCTACACCTTGCCCGTGACCGGCCTATTGGAGAATGCGAAGTTCGTACCCCTCGCCTCTCCTCAATTGACAATCGGAACAATTCTCGGAAGCCAGTTCACCTTTCGTTATCTTCCCGAATTCGAAATCGACCCCAGTATCGGCAAGTTCAAGTACTTCGGCTTCGGTATTCAGCACAACCCGCTGGTCTGGTTCGGCGGTGAAGATGCACTTCCGTTTGAACTTTCCGCCGGGTACTTCACACAGAACCTGAAAATCGGCACTCTGATGGACGCCAGCGCCACTTCCTTCGGCGTGAATACCAGCATTCGCCTTGGCTGGGGATTCCTGAATCTCACTCCGTACGCAGGCTTCATGATTGAAAAATCGAAAATCATTTGGGCGTATGAATACTCCATCGAGACAAGTCCCGGAGTTCAAACCCCGCAACGAATCACTTTTGAAGCCGAAGGCGAGAATTCTTCGCGCTTTGTGCTGGGGGCATCGATCAAGATCCTCCTGATCAACGTGAACGTTGACATGAACTTTGCAAAGTACAAGACGCTCAGCGCCGGTGTAATGATTGTGATTTAAGCGGAAAAGGCGGGAAGCTTCCCCCGTTTTGAAGTCACATAAATTTTTCGTATCTTCTAAATGCCTCAGGTAAGGAACTGAGGCATTTTTATTTGGACGCAGATTTACGCAGATGATCGCTGATCTACGCAGATTCGGATTGTAAAATGACGGTCCGATAAACGCGGATTTGGATTGATATGACGCTCCTTCAAGACAAATGACGATTTCTTTATAAAATGAACACCCGGGACGATATCAGAAATATTGCCATTATCGCGCACGTTGACCACGGCAAGACGACGCTTGTGGACTACATGCTGCGCCAGACAGGGACCTTTCGTGCCAACCAGGAATTGGTCACACGCGTGATGGATTCCAATGACTTGGAACGCGAGCGCGGGATTACCATCCTTGCAAAAAACACCTCCGTGTTCCATCGGTCCGCCAATCACCCCAACGGAATCAAGATCAACATCGTTGATACCCCGGGCCACGCAGATTTCGCGGGAGAGGTGGAGCGGACGCTCAAAATGGTGGACGGAGTTCTGCTGCTCGTCGACGCCGCCGAAGGCCCTCTTCCGGGTACAAAATTCGTACTCAAAAAATCCCTCGAATTGAATCTTCTGCCCATCGTTGTCATCAACAAGATCGACCGG
>JBBDYD010000010.1:0-9423 GCA_040901865.1 Bacteroidota bacterium
AGCAGCAACTGCATTTACGTACCCTTCTGAACCCTCAGGAATTAGAACTGGATTACTAGCCTTTGTCCATTGGATTCTATCGGTCGATGTAGCGAGACCAACTTTCCAGTCCGAAGTAAAATCAGACAGGCTATTGTAGTAGAGACGGTATTCTCCGTTTTCTTTTAGAATGGGCCCAGTCGCTATATGGTTATAATCCCAATCGGTTGATGCACCGGGTTTTAAGATTGGCTGGCTTGCACCAAGAGACCATTGCTCGCTATCTGCCGATTGCGCAAAATTGATTGTCCGGATGCTTGAATCCACCTGGATTCCCGTAAACCACATGTAATATGTCCCTCCTTCATTGAGGACAACCGGATTGTACATCCATCGAACCGGTAGAGCTGGTTGGGCCATTGCCAGAATGGGATTGCTGGAATGATCAATCCATGTGTCAGTTGAATCATTGTGAGGAATATAAATGTATTCCCCGTCGACCGTAACACCAAGCAGCTGAGTCTTTGCTTCCTTCGTGACGAGAATATCCTTATCATCTATGGAGACGATGCCCCCGGAATTGTTCCTCATTACGATCTTCATATGCCATCCACCAACCGAGATACTATCGAAGCGAAGAGTCGTTGACATTACCAAATTCAATCTGGCTGTATCTGATATTGACTTCGAAAACGCCCGTGTGAAGGTAATGGAGATTTCAACAACATCGGCGGGAACGTTCGCACTGTTGATGTAAAACGCCAGCGTTTTATACTCAACTGGACCCTCATCACCCACTACAGAAGATTTCTTAGAGCATTGAAGAAACAAAGCGCTCGCGACGCAAAGGAAAATTAGTTTGGAGACCATGGGACCTCCCCCGGGGAATGTTTAAGCATGCAGTTTACGAGAACACCCAAATTAAGTCAAGGACAAAATGAATTACCCGATTGATTTCTTAACTTTTGTTGCATTTTCATAAATTCAAAAAATTGATAATTAGTCTTTCATGATTCGTGAACTTGGGGCACCACTGAACAGGCATACAAGATGCCTGTTAATTACGTTTGACGACACTGAAATCATTTCAGAGGCATCTGAAATATTTCAATCGAGCTCACTCAAGATATTCACAAAAAGTGATTTCATCGGAAAATCCTTCTCGGCGATCACTAACCTTGTTCGTAAGGAAGCGTTCGATATCGCAATTCTTTCTGATCGTTTCGCCCAAGTTTACAGGACTCGCCTTTCTCTTCAACTCCTTGCCTCTATTACCAGGGCCTCGAGCAGATACATTATTTATTCCAATGATAGTTTTGAAGTAGTCTCTGTTGGGACGATTGCATTTCGATTTTTCCGGAAAGTGGTTTTCGGGTCACTAATAGCATTTGTTTCGATTGCGCGGGTTTTGGTTTCTGCATCAAGACGGGTCAAAGCTTTCAACCGACCCCGCAATCTTTCAAAACTCGCATTCCTTAGAACGGCTCTGGCGGGACCCGTAAAGGGCGGCGGATCGGTAAGCCATATTCACGGTTTCTTAACCGCATTGAACGACCTCAACATTTCGGTTCTTTATTGTAGTGACTCCACATTTCCACTTCCATTCCCCAGGAGTATTCAGGAGAAGGTCGTGCCTTCTGATGACCTATTTGACTTCTTCGACGAATTTGCCAATATCCACTATAACTTTCGACTTCTGAAGACCCTGAAATCTGTTTTGAGGTCTTGGGCACCAGACGCGATATATCAAAGGCACGCTCTCTTTTCCATAGGCGGGGTTATTTTGGCAAGGCAACTAGGAATACCCTTGTTACTCGAGGTCAATGGTTCTGAGGTCTGGGCCCGGCAGTATTGGGGACGACTGAAATTGAGGAGACTTGCTCATTATTTAGAAAAAAGAGCCTTTGATCATGCATCTAGGATTTTTGCCGTTTCTGCGGCTCTGAAAGATCACATCATATCTCTCGGTATTCCGGATGGAAAGATAGTTGTGAACCCTAATGGGGTCAACCCCACTTTGTTTAATCCAGATATTGACGGCGAGAATGTACGGAATAAATACTCAGTTGCAGGAAAACTCGTTGTCGGATTTTGTGGTTCTTTTCTGGATTCCCATGGAGTCGACGTAATTCTCAAAGCGGCACTATTGTTGAGCCGAGAAGAAAACCTTCGCTTTCTCCTCATTGGGGCGGGACCAATGAAAACGAGTCTTGAAGTATGGACTCATCAAAACAAGCTTCAGAAAGCGGTAGTCTTTACAGGGTCTATCCAGCAATCTGCGGTTCCTAGTTACCTGGCAGCGTGCGATATCCTCCTTTCTCCACACACAAATTTCAGCGATGGGACTCGCCTTTTTTTCTCCCCAATTAAACTCTTCGAATACATGGCCATGGGGAAAGCAATTGTTGCAAGTAACCTGGAGCAGATCGGTGAAGTGATTCATGACGGTGTGAACGGACTCCTGGTAAAACCCGGTGACCCGCAGGACCTTGCAGACAAAATTCTCCGTCTCGCAAAGGATCCCGGACTTCGACGCCGCCTCGGCAAACAAGCCCGCATTGATGTTGAGCGCAACTACACCTGGGACCACAATGCCCGGAGAGTTCTCGAGGCCCTGGAAGGGAGAACGCAATAAACTCGATCGAACAAGTGCCTTGGTCTGGCTCTGAGATCACAGAAATCGGACAGGCAAAGAGCTGCCGCCCTGTTGAAAAAGCAATCTTCCAACGTTATATTGTTAAAACTTCCTGACTGAAAAGCTCAACTCAATGACCTCCCTCGTCACCGGCGGAGCCGGATTCATAGGATCGCATGTTATCGATGAACTTGTTCGAAGGGGGCATTCCGTTGTGGCCCTGGACGACCTGAGCGGCGGATTTAGGGAAAATGTCAATGAGAATGCGATATTTGTCGAGGGCAGCGTCCTTGACAGGACTCTGATTCAATCTCTGTTCACCAACCACCGATTTGATTACATCTTTCACCTTGCGGCGTATGCAGCAGAAGGGTTGAGTCACTTTATCAAGCGATTTAACTACGAAAACAACCTTATTGGATCTGTCAACCTCATCAACGCAGCGGTAAATCACGAGATCAAGTGTTTTGTTTTCACTTCTTCCATCGCCGTGTATGGCAAGGGTCAATTACCGATGCATGAAGATCTCATTCCGCAACCGGAAGATTCTTATGGTATAGCAAAGCTTGCTGTGGAGCGGGAGCTTGCCGTTACGCATGAAATGTTTGGCCTCAAGTATATCGTGTTCCGGCCTCACAATGTGTATGGAGAACGACAGAATATCGGAGACAAGTACCGCAATGTCGCAGGCATTTTCATGAACCAGATTCTGCAAGGCAAACCCATGACGGTTTTCGGCGATGGGGAACAAACACGTGCCTTTAGCTATATCGGCGATGTTGCGCCGGTTATTGCCGGGTCGGTCGACATTCTCGCAGCCTATAACCAGGTTTTCAATGTCGGCGCTGATACTCCATGTTCTGTCAACGAACTTGCATTGAAAGTCGCCGCTGCTATGAATGTTAAACCGTTGCTGAAGAACCTGGATGCGCGCAATGAAGTTGTTCATGCCTATTCGACGCATGATCGTGCCAGAAAAGTTTTCAACCTTGGGGAACCCCGTTCTCTTGAGGAGGGACTCCGAAGAATGGCTGCATGGATAAAGCTCGTAGGCTCCCGGAAGAGCTCGGAGTTCAAAGACATCGAGATTTTAAAGAACCTCCCCCCATCATGGCGTGAATGAGAGCCCGGCCTTTTTCCTCGTGTGTGTTGTGCGGATCACGGCGGAGACACACACTCTTTAGCGCCTCGGATCGACGTTACAATCTCCCGGGATCATTCACGATTGTGCAGTGCGCCGGCTGCGAGCTGATATCCCTTTCTCCCCAACCCACTCGTTCTGTTCTTTCACGCCATTATCCGGCCGATTACTACACACACACTCGTCCCCGCCTGACGATCAAGAATTCTTTGGCACTCCTGGCGCGGGAGATTTCGTATCAGGTATTGGGAGGGACGGGAATTCCGGCTCATCGGTCCCCCTTAAAGATCCTGTTCACAACGATGCTGCGGAACAACCGTTACTTGAATGACCTTGCGAACCTGGATTCGTTGCCGTTTTTGCGTCGCGGTGCCGAAGTTCTCGAAGTCGGTTTCGGATCTGCAGCATTTCTTGATTTCCTTGTGAACAAGGGAATGCGATGCAGGGGTGTGGAAACTGACCCGGCTGTGGTAGGACTCGCGCGGGCAAAGGGACATGATGTTTTCGCCGGCGAACTGGAACAAGTCAGGTTCCCTCCCGAGACATTCGATTTCATCCGAATGCGTCATGTTCTCGAGCATGTAAGGAATCCGCGCGTGCTGCTGGGAGAGGCTCACCGTATTCAGAAAACCGGAGGTTATCTTCACATCGAAGTCCCAAATGCCGCCGGACTGCTGGCAAAGACATTTCGCGATCGCTGGGTACAGCTTGAAGCTCCCCGCCATCTTTATCATTTTGGACCCAAAACACTCAGGGATCTGGTTACTCGATGCGGCTACGAAGTCGCTTCAATGAATTTCAATACAGAACCCTGGCATTTGCTCGGAAGCCTGCAATATGGTCTGAACGAGCTCCGCACAGAATCGGCGAAAGGACAATCGAGGGACAGGGATTTTTGGGAAGACGGGAGGCTTTCTTCAATGCTTCGAAAACTTGCAAGACGTATCAACGCGACGGGGTTTGGAGAGAATATCATATTGCTGGCAAGAAAGCCTGAGTCGTTACATTCGCATGAATAACCTGGGCAATACCGACGGGGGCGAATTGCTCTTTTACCGAATCAAGAGCCTCCTCAGACATTCCATGGTCTACGGGACCTTCGAATTTCTTGGCAAGGCCGGCTCATTCCTTCTGGTTCCGCTGTACGCCAAAACATTGCCGTCATCCGATTACGGTATCATTGAGCTTTTCGCGGTCACCGCGTCCGCTCTCTTGATCTTCACCGTAATGGGGTTCAACTCTGCCCTCACCCGGTATTACATCGTCGAACAAACTGCGACCGGGCGCTCCTCATTCTTCCAAACATCTATTCTCTGTGTTTCCGCAACGGGTGGATTCCTTACGATTGTTCTCCTCGCATTCGCCCCCGCTGTCAGTGAAGTTCTCTTTGGAACGAACGCCTATGCTTCGTTCTGCCGTGTTCTCGTTGTTACGGTTTTTCTCGACTCCCTGGGTGCCATGTTCCTTGCCCTCTTCCGGGCTCAATCCAAACCCCTTAAGTATTCATCGATCAATCTCGGGAAACTCATCATCACGCTTTTGCTTAATGTCTATTTTGTCGGAATCCTGGATCTCGGGGTTTCGGGGGTACTCCTCGGCAATCTGATCGGTTCATCGGCCGGATTTCTTGCGGGCCTGATATTTGCCTCCGGTGAGCAGGGAGGTGTTTTGTCATTCACTCATGCAAAGTCTCTGGCACGCTTTGGATTTCCATTGCTCTTCAGCGGGCTGGGATTGTTCTTGATGAATTCATCAGACCGCTATTTTCTCAAGGCCTTTGCAACCCTTGCAGATTTGGGGGTTTATGCGGTTGGATATAAAATCGGCATGGTGATGTCGCTTGCCGTGAGTGCCTTCACGGTCGCCTGGCCTCCCATTATGTTCAAGATCTCCGCCGACCCGCATGCTAAGCGGACCTTTTCAACAATCCTCACGTATTATGTGTTTGTGACAGGAATGTTGTTTCTGAGCGTATCATCCTTTCGGGTCGAGATCGTCACGCTGATTGGCACCCCCGAGTACATCGGAGCGTCGCAGGTGGTTCCCTTCATTCTGATGTCGTACCTCCTCCAAGGCGTCTATTACATTCTCTCGGCGGGGGTTACCATTACCGACCACACGAAAATGGTACCCATTGTCGTTGGCGTCGGTGCTCTCATTAACACTGCGGCGAATCTGATCCTGATCCCTCCGTACGGGATCATGGGCGCAGCTGTGGCGACAATCATTTCTTATTCCGTGTTGCCCGTCGGAATGTTCCTCGCAAGTCAACGGTATTATCACATTCCCTTTGAACGTCAGCGCCTTCTCAAACTATCATTGGTTCTCGGTTCGCTTGCGGCGTTCAATGGTGTTCTTCCGCAGGGCAAAGGAGTATTCCTCGTGCTCCGTTTTTTTGCCGTGCTCCTCTTCCCTGTCTTGCTTTATTTGTGGAAGTTCTTTTCGCCCGAGGAAATTCATCGGTTTCGTGCATGGATTTCACGGATCAGCAGCCCCCACTCTCTCCCGTGAAAATCTCCCTTCTTGTTCATAATCTTTCTGGAAACAACCTTGTGCGCGTCTATCCGATTGCCAAGACGCTCGAACGGTTTTGTACTGTGGAGATTCTCGGATTTTCGGGTCCAGAGGGAGTCTTCGCGCCATACCGGAACGAATTTCGTTTCGAGGCCTTTCCGATGCCGACCATGGGCACCCTTGCATCGGCTTTTCGCGCCGTCGCTGGGAGAATATCCGGCGACATTCTCTATGCGTTCAAACCGAATCCACTTTCGTTTGGGGTCGGTTTGTTTGCATCGAAACAGCTGAGACTCCCCCTGGTTCTCGATATCGAGGACTTTGACATCGCTTTCCAGATTCAGCGCGGGTTCTGGGGGATAATGAGGAATGTTGCGCGGGTTTGGGATATCCAATCCCTCGGATATGCAACACTGACGGATCTTCTCACAAGTCTGGCGGGCCGAATCACCGTCGGCTCCACGTTCCTGCAACGACGATATGGCGGGGTCATCGTTCCTCATGGGGCGGATACTTCGGTATTTGACCCTGCAGCATTCAACTCGCGGGAAATCCGGAGTCGGTGGGGGTTTGACGATGAGTTTATTATTCTTTTTGCCGGAAAACCGAGTGAGCACAAAGGACTCGACTCCTTGACACGAATTGTTGTTTCCTGGAACAATCGACGCAGCAAACGACTTATGCGATTACTTGTCGTGGGAGGGGCAGAGAACGATGCGATTGTCGTTGGGTTGAAAAAAACAGCGGGAGAATGCCTTGTGCACCTGCCCTATCAACCGCATGACCGCATGCCGGAAATCTTGAGCCTTGCGGACACGGTTGTCCTTCCGCAGAAGAAAACTCTGTATACGCAAGCACAAATTCCAGGGAAACTTTACGAGGCCATGGCAATGGAAAAAGCAATTGTCGCAACGGCGGTCTCCGATCTTCCCAGGATCCTCGATGGATGTGGAATTATTGTACAACCCGATAGTCCAGCGGAGTTCGGGGAAGCCGTCGGCACATTGTATGACAACCCCCAGCGCGCGAAACAAATCGGTCGGGCGGCGAGAAAACAATGTGAAAAACATTACAGCTGGAACGCGATGCAACCAACCCTGGAAGCGGTATTCAACGACCTGCGACAATAGGAATTCCGATTTTTTCCCAGTCAGCGTTTCCAGCACCATTATCTCCGCTCTTCTGGTATTTTCGAGCCACCTTTCGTATATTCTCCTGCACAATTTGAATATGGCGATCCGTCCTGATCGTGAGAAAACAACGACTCTATGACCCCTCTCCAAAGTCTTTCCATTTTCTTCCCCTGTTACAACGATGCCGGGACGATTGCAAGCCTGGTCCTCCGGGCTGAGTCGGTTGGACGAGCCGTTGCCGTTGACTTTGAAATCATCGTTATCGATGACGGTAGCACGGATGGGAGCCGCGACACTCTTCATCGGCTCATGGAGACGGTGCCTGCTCTAAGAGTGGTTCTGCACGATCGTAACCTCGGGTATGGGGGAGCGCTGCGATCTGGCTTTGACCACGCGACCAAGGAGTGGGTTTTCTATACAGACGGGGATGGACAATACGACGTCGGCGAACTCTCCAAGCTCGTCGCCTGTGTTGCTGATGACGTCGATTGGGTCAACGGCTTCAAGATCAAGCGTCATGATCCTCTTCATCGAATTGTTCTCGGATTGATGTATCAATACCTCATGAAGTTCCTGTTCATGCTCAAGATCAAGGATGTTGACTGCGATTTCCGACTCGTTCGAAAATCCTCAATGAAGAACGTGGTCCTCACCCACTCCAGTGGGGTGATCTGCGTGGAAATGGTTCGCAAATTTCAGGAAGCCGGGTTGCGCTGTGTCGAAGTCGGAGTCAACCACTACTTTCGTGTGTACGGGAAGTCCCAGATATTTAATATGCCCCGTCTGTTCCAGGTGGTTGTGAATCTCATAAAACTCTGGTTTGAGCTGATGATATTCAGGAAACGAGGGATCGTATGACTCCGCGGGAGCTCAATAAGGCGTATGAGGGAAAGCGCGTGCTCATAACAGGCGGATTGGGATTCATTGGAAGCACGCTCGCCTATCGCCTGGTGGACATGCAGGCGAAGGTCCTTTTGATTGACTCTCTTTTCCCGGACTACGGCGGCAACCTGTTCAATATCCACGGCATCGAATCAAAAGTGCAGGTTAATATCTCCGATGTGCGCGATCGTTACAGTATGAATTATCTTGTCAAGGGGATCGATTTTATTTTCAATCTGGCCGGCACGTTGTCGCATATCGACAGCATGCGTGACCCATTCACCGACCTCGATATTAATTGTGTCGCGCAGCTCTCCATTCTCGAGGCCGTTCGCCACAATAACCCCGGAGCGAAACTGCTTTTTGCCGGCACACGTGGACAGTATGGCCGCGCGACCACTCTTCCGGTCACGGAAGAGCATTTGATGCGGCCAACCGACGTGAACGGCATCAACAACATGGCGGGAGAGTGGTATCACATCCTTTACAACAACGTCTACGGCATCCGGGCGACCTCGCTTCGATTGACAAACACGTTTGGGCCACGCCATCAGATGAAGCACCACCGCCAGGGGATCTTCAACTGGTTCATCCGGCAGGCAATTGACGGCGAACCCATTCGTGTCTACGGCGACGGCAAACAGATCCGGGATACGAACTATGTCGATGATGTTGTCGAGGCCATGCTTCTGGCGATGGCAATGGAGGAAACGAACGGGGAAATATACAACCTCGGCGGAACACCCGTGAGCTTGGGAGATTTCGTTTCAACTATGCACGAAGTGTGCGGAACCGGTTCGCATGAATTTGTTCCGTTTCCGTCCGAGGCGAAGGAAATTGAAATCGGCGACTATATCGCCGACCATTCAAAATTTTCCAACCTGACGGGCTGGAATCCGTCTATTAATATTCGCGATGGGCTCGAAAAAACGATCCGCTACTACAAGGCACACAAAGACCGGTACTGGTGAGATGGAATCCCTGAGGGCCGTTCCATTTGGTGATCTCTCACGGGAATTCGATGTTCTCGGCGGACCGATGCTCTCGGCAATAACAGGGACGTTATCTGCCGGCAGATTCATTCTTGGAGAAAGACTCCGCGCGTTTGAAGCGGCGTTTGCCTCCTATTGCGGTGCGGA
>JBBDYD010000011.1:0-9292 GCA_040901865.1 Bacteroidota bacterium
ATTGTAGATTGAAGATTGAGGATTTAGCCCGGGAGGTTTTCCGGGCTTTTTTGTTTTGTTGAAGGATCCGGGATTGTCGCATTCGCACACTCATCCCCCTGCCCCCTTCTCTCAGGGAGAGAAGGGGAGATATGGCAATGAGGTCGCTTCTATCAGCTACAGGTTTTGCACCCCCCTTTTCTTTCCAAGAGAAGGGGACGGGGGTTGAGTTGGAGTCGGGATCGACCCCCGCCTACGCAAAATCAGACTACGCCGAGAAACGGCTTCGTCTGATAAAAAAACGCTTCGGCGGGCGAGCCGCTTAACATTGTAGATTGAAGATTGAGGATTTAGCCCGGGAGGTTTTCCGGGCTTTTTTGTTTTGTTGAAGGATCCGGGATTGTCGCATTCGCACACTCATCCCCCTACCCGCCGAAACGTTAAAGGTTGAGTTTCACTCCCGCCCGGACTCCAATGTTTCCAAATGGAATCGACGGTTGATCACTCACAAACTGTTCGTTGGAGTTGAAGTCTGTTTTCAGAGTGGTGGCAGTCGTCGTGGCACCTGTCTTATCTTCTACTTTCGTTGGACCCCATGAACCGCCCTGGAGCGCGAGCTCCACAAATATGGCAAGATTGCCCCGGAGAGGCAGAAGCACACCGGCTCCTCCATTGAATCCAAAAAGCATTCCACCTGAATACGTCAGAGTGGTGACATTATTAGAACTCGTTTCGACCGACTTCGCACTCGGAAGACCGATCAGGATACCGAACCGTGCATAGGGTCTCATGTTTCCCATCTCGCCCGACACGACCACGGAAGGCAAAAAACCAAACAAAGTCCGCTATATTCTGTCGTTCTGTTTTGGGCAGTATTGAGCCGAACATCGGCTGCCTTGTACGTTTGCCCGGTTTCATACCAAAAACCCAACTCTAAGGCAACACTCGATGAAACCGCATATCCCGCCGCGCCGCCTATTTCAAATCCTCCACCAAAGGCCCCATAATGGTACTTGAATTGGTCGAGTGTTGCGGTCTCGGTTCTGTCACGATCTATTTGCATTCCCCCCAAACTTAGAGCGTATCCCAGTCCACCTTTGATGTAAAGCTGTCCGTAAGCGGCGGACCACGCGAAAAACAGCGCAAGGATTATGGTGCAAAGAGTTTTCTTCATGAACGTCTCCTAATGTGAATGTTAGTATTCCGTCGCTCCGGCATTTGCCACCAAGCGGGGATAGTGAATTTCAGGAGCCGGCGGCCGACCACCCAAAGAACTGTGCGGCCTGATCGTGTTGTAGTCCTTCCTCCAGCGTTCCGTGCTGGTTTGTTTTTGCCGTGCGAGTCCCCCTGATCGAGGGTTCACATGGAAAAGCCCCGGTAAATGCACGGGGCTTTTCCATCTTTGATGTGCAACCAGCAGAACCGCTCAGAATAAACCTAAGCCGGTCGGTCTCGCATGAGCCTCCCAAAAATGCTCGTTAGCAACGGATCCGTGTGACATGATAACTTCGAACTCTCCCCAGATTGCATATCCCCCTTCCCGCCAATAGGGACTACTTTCCAACTCCGGCCCCACCCACACGATCGTGTACTGCCAGACCTCTCCACTACCACCCTCCAATTGACCGTTCCAGTGGTTCGTCGTCCAGGCGTCCGGTGTCCACGCTGCTCCGTTAAACCGAGCGTCATCCCATGCCTTCGACCATTTCATCACGAGGTGATCCTTTGCGTACGTCGGGTCACCCCAGACTTTCTCGTCGAGCACGCGGTCAACACCATCCGCCAAGCCGGAAAAAATGCGAGCGTTGTAGTTATATCCAAATTCATCAAACGAAACACTCTTGAATGTGCTCCCCTGTTTCGCCAGAGAACCGGTACCGCTTGTTCCGTCCGCCTCCAATGTCGAGGTCAGCGGTTGCTCACACCCGAGGAGAAAAACGATAGAGAGAAGAACTATCGCAGGAAGTTGTGCTTTCATGAGAGCTCCTTTCAATAAGATGATGGTATGGCTTGAATGTAAGCAATCTACTTCCTCCAATCAAGTCGCTTGAGAGCAATCCGACACCTCCGTTCCTCCAAATACAAAAAGCGCGTACGGCAAAATAGGATTCCTTCCTAGAATGCTAACCCGACATTTTCTTCCTCTCGATTCTGGAATCGCTCACGCCGACAATGAGGTGAAACGCCTCATGAGCGATCAGAATCATTCCTAATATCGGTCTCTTCATCGCTCCCACGAATGCTCCGATTATCATGGGAATAATCCAGGTTTCTATCAGAAATAAGAGACAACTGATCGATTCACCCTCGAAATTTCACACCGCAGATCACCTGATGACCCACAGCATCTCTATGTTCTTCGCCGAAGATTCCTTTATCCGGCCGGCACTTCTTCCTTGACCATCCTCATCCACACGGGTCAACACGACTCTCTCCAGGCCGTCAACTGTATAGTTCGTTACGGATTTGTTGGAAGAAGACTCTTTCTTCCCCGAAGTGACTTCAACAATCAGTTTCTTTCATGCTGGTTCGCGTTGTAGTCAAGAAGACTCCATTCGTTTCAAAAATGCTGTACAACCTGTTCTCAATCAAATAATCAAGCAGTTCAACTCCATCACCTTTATCAGTAACGTATATGTTTCTCGTCGAATCTTTCAGGCCCAAGACATGATCTTTCACAATCGGAAGGCGGGGTTTTCTTTTTGCAGAATGATATCCTCGGAAACTGGACAACGTTCCGGGGCTCATTTCCTTCGAATTCCAACGGCGCTGATAATTGGATTCCCCACAACCTTTCTGAGCTCAATCAAAAGACCATCCGCTCCATCAACCCCGTAAACCGTTCGCAGCCACACAGCCCTGCCACGTCCGAATTGTCCCGCCAAATCGATGCTCCCGAAGACTTCCTTTCCGTCGAAGAGTACTTCAAATACGCGCTTTCCCGTCTCCGAAATCGTGGGTTCCAGAAAACCCAATTCAACTTCATAATTTCCCGCCGGAAGCAAGAAGATGTACGAATGCTCTCCCTCCCTGTACGCCTGGAATAATGGATCGTCCTCGGTTCCGCGCACACTTCGGTGCGACGGCTCCTCTCACTTTTCCTTAAGCCTCTCGCCGGCCTCGATATTCGGAGTTGGGCGTTCGATATTCGACATTGTCTTTTCCCCGAATAAAAGTAATATCCAATGTCGAACATCCAATGTTGAATATCCAATTTTGTCATCCCTTCACCCCTCCCAGCATGATCCCGTCGATGTAGTACTTCTGTGTCGCAAGAAACACGATCATCACCGGAAGTATCGTCAGAACAGCGCCGGCCATCATCAGCTCCGTATCCTGAACGTGCTCCCCCGAAAGTATTGCCAGTGCAACCGGAAGAGTATACATGGAATCGTCGGTCAGTACAATCAACGGCCAGAAGAAATCATTCCACGAGCCCAGGAATGTGAACACCGCCAGCGTTATGAGGATGGGCCTGCAAAGCGGGAGAATCACGGACCAGTAGATTCTGAACTCCGAAGCACCATCCATGCGGGCAGCTTCAATAAGGCTATCCGGCAGCGATAGCGTGAATTGACGGATCAGAAAGATCCCATAGATCGTCGCCATTCCGGCCACGATGACGCCAAAGTATGTATTGACCAATCCGACCTTATTGAGCATCAGGAACAATGGAAGCGTGGTCACCTGCGCCGGGATGACCATTTCAGCAACAAGAAGCCGGAACAAACGATCTCTTCCTGCGAAACGGTACTTGGCGAAGGCATATCCCGCCATGGAATTGAAAAACAGGGAAATAGCTGTGATCGAAACGCTCAGAATGAGGCTGTTCAGCAGATACTTGCCGACTTCGAGCCTCGTAAACAGCGTTGCATAGTGTTCGAAGGATATTCTGCTCGGAATGAACGTGGGGGGAAACGTGCTTGCCTCGCCGGCGGGCATCAAGGATGCCAGGACCATCCACAGTCCCGGGGTGATCGTTGCGACCGCGAGAACCACCATGACGGTGTGCAGCGCTATGGACCTGAAAGGATTCATGCAATGCTGTGTCTCTTTTGCAGCGTTGATTGGATCAAAGCCCCTGCCAGAATGATGGCAAACAGGATAAAGGCGATCGCCGCGGAATATCCCATGTTCCACCATCGAAACCCCTGCTGGTACATCAGGAGCACGATCGACAGCGTACTGTTCGCGGGTCCTCCCTGCGTCATAACGTACGGCTCGGCAAACAACTGTACGTTGTTGACCATGGTGATCACCCCGACGAAAAACGTCGTCGGTACGAGCATGGGAAGTGTGATCCGCTTGAATTGCTCCCACCCGTTCGCGCCATCGATCCGTGCGGCCTCATACAGTTCCGTCGGTATGCTCTGAAGCCCCGCGATGAAGATGATCATGTTGTATCCGAACCCCTTCCAGACCGAAAGAAGGATGATCGCTGGCATGGCCCAGGCCGGATCCCCAAGCCAATCGACGGGGTTGATTCCAAACCAGCTCAGGACGTAGTTCAACAATCCGAATCTCGGATGATAGAGGAATCGCCACACCACGGCGACCGCCACGAGGGTTGTGACAACGGGGACAAAATATACAGTTCGGAACAGCGTGCGGAACCGAACGAATTTTGAATTGAGCATGACGGCCGTTCCGAGCGAAAGGGACACTGACAGCGGTCCGCCCACCAACACGAAATAGAAGGTGTTCCTCATCGCCTTCCAGAATAACGGGTCACTAAAGAGGTTCACATAGTTGCGGATCCCGATGAATCTCGCGTTACCGACGTCTCCAAGCGAGTAGATGTCAAAATCCGTAAAGCTCATCGCAAACGCGGCAAGCGCAGGAACAAAGAAAAAGAGAAAGATCGGGATCAAGGCAGGTGCAAGGAACATGTACGCTGCTGCACGAAGGCTTGCGGGAAGGCGAGATGCGACGGATCCGTTCATTGCCTCCCCCGCGCAATCATCCAACGACGTTTCTCCAGGATATTGTTGACGTCCCTGTCAAGCTGCTCCAGAGCATCCTCCGCGGTCAGCAGGTTCATTGAAGCCGCTTCGGCATATTGCTGAACTTTCATTGCGATCTGTTCCCATTCAGGAATCTTCGGCGTTGGAACAACGTGTTCCATTTGATCGTAGAATGCTCTGATATATCTGTTATTTGCCAGACTTGTGTCGTTCCATGCCTCCCGAACGGCGGGTAAATTACCCGTGATCTCGTAGAAAGCGACCTGTTGATCGACCCGGGAAAGATACTCGACAAACTTCCACGCCTCCGCTTTCCTCTCGGACGAACGGAACAACACAAGACTGGATCCCCCCGCCAGTGACACTCCCGGCCGGTTCTCATCAGGCCCGGGAAGAGGCGCTGTCATCCACTGATCCTGAAGATGGTCTGGAAGTCTCCTCCGAAACTCACCGATGTTCCACGGTCCGGTAATGTACATTGCGAAGAATCCGTCCGCAATTCCCTGATAGATGCTGGTCACGTGCGTAATTCCGACCGGCGCGAGTTTGTCTTGATAAAACGTCAGCAGGAACTTGAAGGACTCCGTGAATTCCGGGCCGCTGAAATCGCCATACTGATTGTTGTCTTTGAGGAGTGATGATCCCGCCTGCAGGCCTGCCGCAACAAACGGCGCCCATTCATTGGTCGGAAGGAACACGGCGTAGTTGTCTTCTCCCGCCGTCCGCTTGATCTTCTGAGCGAGGTCGAACCATTCCTTCCATGTTTTGGGCGGACGTGAGTACCCTGCCCGTTCAAAGATGTCTTTCCGATAATAGAGCACGCGTGTATCCACATACCAGGGAATTCCAAACGATGAGCTGTCAATGACATTCGTTTCCCAGATACCCGTGAAATACTTCTCAGGCTTGACCACACCTGAGCCTTCCACCCACGGATCAAGATCTTCCAAGCCGTTCAGCATGCTGAATTCGGGAACCCAGGTATTCCCGAGCTGACACATGTCAGGGAGAGAATTGCCCGCATAGGCAGTCAGAAGTTTTTCGTGTGCGGCGGTCCAGGGAATCTGCTGCACCCTCACTCGAATGCCCGGATTCTCCTTCTCAAATCCCGGGATGAGCTTCTGAACATTTTCGCCTTCATTTCCCATCGCCCAAAAGACAACCGTAACGGAATCCTGCGCCTGCCGGCTGCAGGAGAGTCCGGCTGCGCCGAGGAACAGAAGCCTCCAAATCCAACTGCGGATTAAGGAATTTACTTGCTGAGTGAACATGATTAGTTTACAACCTCAAATTCCGTCGCGAGCCCATCAACTGAGCTACCCCCGACAAACACCTTGAACATTCCAGGCTCTATCGTATTCTTCATGTTGATGTCGTAGAATGAAAGTGCGTCACCTGTAAGTTTGAATTTCACCGTTTTTGACATACCCGCCGGAATAAACACGCGCTCAAATCCCTTCAGTTGCTTCACGGGCCTGGTCACGCTGCCGACCACATCGCGAATGTACAGCTGAACGACTTCATCACCATCCCGTCGACCAGTGTTTTTTACAGTCACGGAAACCTCGATCGGTTCACCGCGTTTTATCTTGGTACCTGTAACCTTCAGATTTTCATATTCGAACGTTGTATAACTTAGCCCGTGTCCGAAGGGAAATAACGGCGAATTGGGGACGTCCAGGTATTTCGAAGTGTATTTCGAATCGCCGGGGGGGCGGCCGGTGTTTCTGTGGTCATAGTGGATGGGTATCTGGCCAACATTGCGTGGAAACGATACGGGCAGCCTTGCCGCGGGATTGACGTCGCCGAACAGAACGTCGGCAATAGCGTTCCCTGATTGTATCCCCAGAAACCATGTTTCCAAAATTGCCGGGACGTGTTCTGCTTCCCAAGGAATGGTCAGCGGGCGCCCGTTCATGAGGACAAGCACCACAGGCTTTCCGACGGCGTGTATCTGCTTGACGAGGTCAAGTTGAACCCCCGGAAGGCCGATATCCGACCTGCTTGCGGCCTCGCCGCTCATTTCCAGTCTCTCCCCAACCACCAATACCACGACGTCTGCCTGCCCGGCAACCCGAAGGGCCTCTGCAAATCCGCTTGTGCCGACAAATGTGCTGTCACATCCGCGGGAAAACAAGACTTTTGTTTTCGAAGAAACCGCCTTTCGTATCCCTTCGAGCAAGCTAACGACGTCCTGACTCCTGCCCTCGGCATGCCACGGCCCGAGGGGTTCGTGCCGGCTATCCGCCAACGGTCCGATAACAGCGATTGTCTTCACATCTTTTTTCAGGGGAAGGAGGTCGGATTGATTCTTCAGAAGGACAATGGATCTTCCCGCAATCGCTCGCGCAGATGCCACATGATCAGGCAGGAGGATTTCTTTCTTATGTCGTTGTTCGTCATCATTCCGGAAACGATCTTCAAAAAGACCGACGGCAAATTTCACACGCAAGACGCGCCGCACGGCTTCATTGAGCACGTTTTCGGGGAGCGTGCCGTTGCGGACAAGCAATGGAAGCTCCTTCCTATAGAGATCACTGACCATCTCCATTTCAACGCCTGCAGTGAGTGCCTTGAGAGCCGCTTCTGCCGGTGTGGCGGCAATGCCATGCTCAAGCAACTCCAGAACGGACGTCCAGTCGCTCACCACAAATCCTTTAAAACCCCATTCCGTCCTGAGAATATCCGTCAATGTCCCCCGGTGTGCGCTGGCGGGAATGCCGCCAATCTCATTAAATGCACTCATCAACGTACCAACGCCTTCATCCACCGCGGCCTTAAAGGGCGGAAGGTATACCTCTCTCAAGGTCCTTTCCGAAATGTCCGCAACGTTGTAATCTCTGCCGGCTTCCGCCGCTCCATAGGCAACGAAATGCTTGGCGCAGGCGACCAAAGTTGTCGGATCCGAATAATCCTTCCCCTGGAAACCCCGGACACGGGCAGATGCCATCACTGAGCCGAGGTATGGATCTTCGCCCGATCCCTCCGCGATCCTCCCCCAGCGAGGATCCCTCGCGATGTCCACCATGGGCGCAAATGTCCAGTGAAGCCCCATGGCGGTGGCCTCCCGGGCGGCGATTCTTGCGGCGAGTTCCACTGCCTCGGGATCGAAAGAACCAGCTTCCGCGAGTGGAATGGGAAAAATGGTCCGATACCCGTGAATGATATCATGCCCGAAAATCACAGGAATCCCCAGGCGCGATTTGTTCACTGCAATGTTCTGAATTTCCCGTGAAACCTCCAGCCCAAGCCCTCCCAGGAACGATCCGGTATGTCCCCCTTCAATCAGCTCACGTTGTTGTGCTGTCAGCGCCACTTTCCCAGTTTCCGCATCCCGATTCCCCGTGTGCTGGCTTAACTGCCCCAGTTTCTCTTCTATTGTCATCAGAGAAATGAGTGAGTCAATCTTCCGTTCAGTGTCGGGATCTCTATAGCGGGATTTGGGTTGAGACGCTGCCAGTGCAGCTCCGACACCAAGAAGAACGCACGTAAAGAATACTCTGTGCCACCCCGCTTTGAGCATTCCTTCCTTACGACGCTGATTTATCCTGGATTTCATCAAAGGAAAAAGTCCTCTTATTGTTTTGTCCATTCGAGGCATACCACAGGAGATTTACGAGATACTGTCGAGCCACCGGATCTATCCGCCGGTCGAAGAGCGATTGGGAATCTCTATTGCTTCCCAGCCGCCCCCTCGTTTGCAATCGAGACACCAGCACCCTGCCACTACCCAGAGGCGCTTCAGCAAGGGCCACGACTCCAAGATTCAGGCCACAGCGTGCCATCACTGCGTGCGGAGACTTCAACATCACATCATGCTGTGATATGATTTCCCCGCCCAATGCACCGTTGAACAGAAAGAGATGCTCCTGCGCGATTCCCTCCCAAATGGGATGGGACGGATCCTCCATGAACACATAAGAATCATATCCCCCTTTGTCCCTGTCTTCCCGCCTCTTCATTTCGATCTGCACATCATCATCAATTACAAGGACTTCGTTATCGTCAACGCCAAACTCCGGTTCGAGCAAAACGATAGAACCGCCGCCACGAGCAAACTCGCTCACAGCAGATCGGAGCGACGCGAACACTTTCATCCTGCTTTGCCCCTCTCCCACAACGAGGACCCGGGACTTGTTGTTTGACTCACCAGTGAACGGCCGGCACTCAATTCCGCATGAGGCAAGGAATTCCCGTGTTTCCTCACTAAGACCGATGGTGGCCACCTGGAACGGTGCAGGGACTCTTAGTTGAGGAAAAACGTGGACGGGCTTAGTACTCGTCTCGAGCCCGAATTCCGAATGAAGCTCCGCCTGCAAAGTGTATCTGCCGGGTTCCTGCGGAAATAA
>JBBDYD010000012.1:0-1413 GCA_040901865.1 Bacteroidota bacterium
GCAAAGGCCGGCTGAGGTTCTGCGCCGGCCTTTCGTGCTGTTCGCATTCCATTGATTCTCTTCTTTGCTGTCCCTACCTTGAGAAGCTTCTTAAACGTCTCATGTTCAGAACGACTTACCGGTGAGCATCTTTCCCAGAATCCTTCTCAGCGTTGCCTTCATTTTTCAGGGGTCGAAGGCATATCAAGTGATTGCCCTTCCGTCTCCTTCCGAAGAGTATGTCATCCGCACCTGGTCCATTAACGAAGGACTTCCCCAAAGCTCCGTAGGGTGCATCCTGCAGACCCGAGATGGGTATCTGTGGGTCGGAACGTGGAACGGACTTGCGCGATTTGACGGAGTCAGGTTTACGTCGTTCCATTCCGGCAATACGCCGGCGCTTTCGGGGTCCAAGATCAACGCTCTTTATGAAGATCGACAAGGCCGCCTTTGGATCGGGACAGAACGGGGACTGGTGGAATTCGCCGGAAACAGGTTTGTTCCTGTGAGAACAGACGGCCGGGCGCGGGCGGTCAATGCCATCGTGGAAGATGCCGAAGGAACCATCTGGGTTGGCTCCGATGGAGGGCTGTTCAGGGTTGAGAATTCCACTTTGATATTCTCCGGGACCGATCACCGGGAACTCTCGAGCCCGATCGAGCTGCTCAGCCTTGACGCATCGCGAAAGTTTTGGATCGGACAATCGGGGCGCACGCTCGTTGCGTCTATAAGACCGGAATCCGTGTCCGTGGATTCCGTGCTGCGATACGTGTCCCACGTAAAAGATGATCGGGGGCGCGTATGGTTTCTGGATCGTGAGAATGTCCTTTACCGCATGGACGGAACACGAACCAGGGCCATACATCGATTTGCAGCCAAACCCTTCCTCTGGGCCCTCGCCGGCGGATCCATTGGCCTCTGCTTCCAGGATCGCCTTGTCCTTGCCGGAGATGACGGGATAACGAACATCATGCGGGTTGGTGAGGTTGACCTTCGGGAAAACGAGGTCCTGTCTGAGGATCGGGAGGGAAATCTCTGGCTGGGAAGGGCTTCATCCGGGCTTTCGCGACTCCGGAAAAAAGCCGTAACAGTTCTGGACGAAAGATCCGGGTTGTCCTCGACGACAATCACCAGTGTGTTCGAAGATCGTTCGGGCACTCTTTGGGTGGGAACTCATAGAAAAGGCCTCAATTATTTCCGCAACGGACAATTCCGGAAGTATACGGATCTCAATGTTCATGATGACTCGTGGATACGGATTGTCTGGGAATCGTCGGATCGCTCGTTATGGGTATCCGGTCCCGTGATGGGATTTGTTCAAATTGGACCTCGCGGGGGAAAACGATACACGCGAGGCAGGATCCATGCAGAATCGAGTGTGATTGATGCAGGCGAAAATGCGGAAGGGGGATTCTGGATCGCGACGTATGGGGA
>JBBDYD010000013.1:0-3575 GCA_040901865.1 Bacteroidota bacterium
TTCCTTTTCACCACCACGATCGTTTTATCGTCTGTTTCTTCCGAGCCGCGCGCAAATTTCTGTGCCTCATCAAGGATTCCCTTGCAAATCTCCTCCGCACTTTGGGCGGAGAACTTCTGGATGTACTCCGAGATTCGTTGTTCCCCGTACTCGGAATTCCCCGAACTGTCCCTCGCCTCACTAATCCCGTCCGTATACATGACAAGGATATCTCCCGGCTGAAGATAGGTATTTTCCACCATATATTTCTCATCCGGAAACGGGCCCATCACCTGACCCGTCGGCTCAAGTACCTCCATGCGCTGGTCCGCCGCATGAAAGATCAATGGACTGTTATGGCCTGCGTTCGCGTAGAGCACCAATCCATTCCGGTCATGGAACAGCTCCGCATAGAACATTGAGACGAACTGCTCTTCTGAAAACGTGAGATTGAGAAGCCGGTTCAGACGGGACATGAGTGTGGTGATCTTTGCATGATAGCTCACCGCCATGCGCAGTCCCCCGACAAGATACAGCGCCTGGGAAGCCGCCTGGAGACCCTTGCTCGCTGCGTCACCGATGACAATCGGCAGCCGGTCCGTTTCCCCATCGGTCTGCAGATAGTCAAAAAAATCACCTCCGACAATGCGATCGGGAATGGATATCCCATACACATCATAGTGATGGAATTTCAAAGCTGACGGCGGCAGGATGCTTTGCTGAATTTCACGAGCCTTGTCGATGTCTTTGGCCAACTGGCGGGCCTTCTTCTCGATCCGTTTCCTCGTCAGCAACGAAGAAACAGCCACACTGATGATATTGAGAGTCGCGAGGAGGTTCTGATCGAGCACTTCGGAATTAAACGCAAGGAGGTATTGGAAGACGGATCCCTGGGGGTGGGGAGTTCTTTCCCCGACTCCTGTGACAGAGTATTTGATGATTCCCTTCTTGCGGAGGTAGGCGTCGGTTTCGTTGGCGATCAAAGACCGTTGGTCGCCCAACTGGAGGAAAATGGGGTAGTTCGCAACCTCGATCGTATACCCCGGTTCGAGTTTCTCGATCACTCCAATCTGGTGGACAAGACGGTACGACTTCGAGGATGGTTCATACTGCCAAATGCGCCCGCCTTTAATTTCGATATTCTCGTCCTTGACGATCTCGTTCAAAACATGTTTGAGGATCTCAATGTCGCTTTTGAAATGATCCGACGCAAAGCTTTCAATCGTACGA
This sequence comes from Bacteroidota bacterium, assembly GCA_040901865.1. Classification (GTDB taxonomy): domain Bacteria; phylum Bacteroidota; class Ignavibacteria; order UBA10030; family UBA10030; genus JBBDYD01. The sequence goes on from JBBDYD010000013.1 coordinate 1,210, forward strand.
TACAGCCTTCTCTGATTCACGGATTATCCTGGAATACAATTTATGATTGGTTTCTGTTCCACAGTATTTCATACACCTGTACCGGGGCCTGCTTTCCCTTGACCACCATCGGGTCGAGCTTTTTCATGGCGAACTCGGAGTTCCCAACGAGAGCGTGGGCCGAAAATTCCGAGACGAGAATCTGCCCCGGCCGGGCCGCGCTGCACAGTCGGGCCCCGAGGTTCACACTGTCACCGAAGACGGTGTAATGTCCTGAACGTCATGAACGATCCCTTCCCCTTCGCGAAGGAACACTTCGCGGCCAAAACGGTCGTAAATGGTGACTGATGCAAACGGAAGGTTTTCCCGTGTGTCGTTTACAAAAGAAACGGCGTAGGGGGACTTCCCCGTGAGCATAACATTGCGGATCCCCGCGCTCACGGACTCCGAAAACAGGTGGAGTTTTTCGCGCATTTGCCCAAGGAGGACTTCGGATTCCTGCTGGATGGTGAGGACAACGTAGGTGCCAAATCCACCGATGAGGACGGTGATAAGAAGCAGGAGGATCTTAAGTTCGATGCGAGTCTGGATAAAGCGGAACAAATTTGTCCCCTATTCTGGCCAACGAAATACAGAGTTCAGGAACAAACATACCGGATTTTTCCCCCAGAATCAAAGAATTATGGGGCCTCAATCCGAAATCCGAAGAGCGAATTCTCAAACACGAATCCACAAATCTCAATATCAAGACAGGCTGTTTGAAGTTTCATATTTTGAGATTATTTGGGAACTCGGATTTGGAATTTTGTATTTCTTGACTGGATCAATAGTGACCACGCAATGCTGTTGCCCGCGCGACTCGTTCGATCGCCACAATGTACGCACCGACGCGCATTGGAACCTTGTGCGCCAGCGTCTTTTGCCAAACCTGGCTGAATGCCCTCACCATGATTTTCTCAAGCTCCTCATTCACCCTTTCCTCTTCCCATCGGAATTGCTGAAGGTTTTGCGCCCATTCGAAATACGATACCGTCACTCCGCCGGCGTTGGCAAGGATATCGGGGATGACGCGTGTCCCTTTCGCCTCAAGAATCTCATCCGCCTCATAGGTAAGCGGCTCATTGGCTCCCTCAACGATCATCTTCGCCTTCACCCGTGGGGCGTTGGCCTTTGTAATTTGCCCGCCCAACGCCGCGGGAATCAGAACGTCGCAGTCACACTCGAGTAGTTCCTCATTGCTGAGAGGTTCCGTCCCCTCAAAACCCTTCACGCTCTTCGTCTTTCGCATGTGTTCCATCAGCGCAGGAATATCAATTCCCCTCTTATTGTAGATCCCGCCGTACATATCGCTCACCGCCACGATAGGTCCGCCAAAGCCTGCCAGGATCTTCGCGGTGTTCGATCCAACATTGCCAAATCCCTGAATCGCAGCACGCGAGGATTTCATGTCGATCCCGAAAGCCTTTGCCGCCTCCCGGTACGTTATCACGACACCGCGCCCGGTTGCTTCTTCGCGCCCGTACGAACCGAACAGATCGACCGGCTTTCCGGTAACGCACGCCGGGGAAAACCCGTGCCGCCGCGAGTATTCATCGAGAAACCAGGACATCACCTGCGCGTTCGTGTTGACATCCGGCGCAGGGATATCGGTGTTGGGTCCGATGATCGGATCGATCCCCTTGGTGAAACTCCTTGTCAGCTGTTCAAGTTCTTTTTCGGACAGGGTTCGCGGATCGCAGGTAATGCCGCCCTTCGCTCCCCCGAACGGCAGATCGACGATCGCTGTCTTCCATGTCATCAATGCGGCAAGCGCCCGTACTTCGTCCAGGTCCACTTCCGGATGGTAGCGAATTCCGCCTTTGAAGGGTCCGCGGACATTATTATGCTGGACGCGAAATCCGGTATACACGTGCAGGGTCCCGTCATCGCGCACAAGCGGTAACTCCACCTTCAGTTCACGGTCCGGGTTCTTGATAAGAGTGGTAACGTCCCCGTCAAGGCCGATCTTCTTTGCGGCGATATCAACGTTGTGGAGGGCGATCTCAAACGACGAGAGGGTTTTGGGAGATGATGAAGTCATGACCATACCTCCTTCTGGGACAAGGTGGGATTCGGATTACGTTCACGAACCGGCGTCATCTCCTTTCTTGTCAAGCCATTGGAACGCCTCTTCGGCAGTCATGAACGGCCTGATGCGAATTCCGCCAACACCCGCGTCGTTGAGACAATGCGGGCAAACCCATAGTGAACGGGATCTGAAACAGGAGAGCATCTGCGCGATTCCGGCGAAAGCGCACACAAACTATTGAAACGAGGAGTGAATTGCAAGAGGTCTGAAACAGGAGAGCATCTGCGCGATTCCGGCGAAAGCGCACACAAACTATTGA
>JBBDYD010000013.1:3675-43931 GCA_040901865.1 Bacteroidota bacterium
TCTGAAACAGGAGAGCATCTGCGCGATTCCGGCGAAAGCGCACACAAACTATTGAAACGAGGAGTGAATTGCAAGAGGAAGGAAAAAATTATTTTGGAGGGATTGACGCCTCCCGGAGTTCTTCCATCCCGTCTTTCCCAAGCACATGTTCCAGTTCTTCCGAGCAAACGTCAAACATGGTGAGAGTCCCGTCTTTGACCGTACTACAACATTGAGATCGGTTGACAAAATCGGCATCGTCAATGATCAATTCTCCGTTTTCAATCGTCACCGGATATGCGACACAATAAAACGGCTTCAGCCCAAACTTGTGCATCCCCTCCCTCATGGCGGCTTTCTGCAGCACGCAGAGTCCCGCGCTGTCAAGAAACACGCACCCGGAATCATGTGCCCGCGTTCCAATAGCTTTCCCTGAGGGAAAATCCGGGTCAGCTTCCTCTTCCTCAAACCATCGCGAAGGGTCGTGATCCTGACGGGGCTCCATATACCTGAGGACCAGGTCTGTATGTTCCAGGATCCGGTCGCGCTCCTTCACATCCACCATTACTCCATGCTTGCAACAATTACCGTTGCAGTTCATCATTGAACATCCGGACACGAATTGCTTCCCAAGAAGCGACCGTTGAACACGGAGATTCGGAATATGGCGAAGGTGGTGCTTGTGAAGCTGTATTTCCTCCTTAGGCATACGGTTCCTTCTCTTTATAATAGTAGATCAGGTCCGTGGTCGCCGCCTTCATTCCCAGAATGCGAAGGAGCGTGACGATCTGCCCCCGGTGATAGCTCCCGTGGTTAACCAGATGCTGCATCTGCTTCCAGAGAGCCGTTGAATACGGATTTCCCTTCATGTCCTTGTAGAACAGGGGCGTGTTTAGGCGCTCGTCGGTCATGTCCTTCAGAAACACCGAGAGCCTCGATTGATAACTGTCCCACTGCAGTCTGAGAACAGGAAACGATTCGAAGTCTTCTTCCTTCCATTGGCGGGTCGGAGTCTCGCCCTGCCATCGGCGCAACCACACGTCGCAGGCCCCGATGAGGTGAATGAGCGTTCCGTGAATTCCGCCATGACTGCTTCCCAGGTTCTTTCGATAAACGTCATCCGGAACCCCTCCTATGATATCCAGGAGCTTTCCGGTTGCCCACCGGTCATAATCGAACAGCGTCACAATCTCGTCGCGTGTCACGTTTTCTTCTCCTTGAATCGTTCCTTGATCTCCGTAAGTTTTCGGAGTGCGTCAAGCGGAGTGATTGAGTTTAGATCCAATTTTCTGATTTCATTTCGCAATTCGTCGTCCTGAACTTCAAAGAGGGTCATTTGCAGCTTCTCTGATGCATTACCCAACCCGCCTTCCCTGTTCCCTTGCATACTGAGATCTGTTTGTTCGAGGTTCTTCAGAATCACTTTCGCCCGTTCCGTAACCTCAATCGGAAGGCCGGCAAGCTCGGCGACCTGAATTCCGTACGAATGGTCGGCAAAGCCGGGAACCACTTTATGCAAAAAGATCACCTTGTCTTCATATTCCCTAACGTCAACCTTGTAATTCTTGACCTTTGGAAAAAGCTCGGCAAGCTCGTTGAGTTCGTGGTAATGCGTAGCAAACAGCGTGCGGGCCCCGACGCGTTGATGCAAATACTCCGTGAGCGCCCAGGCAATACTGATTCCGTCAAATGTGCTGGTGCCGCGTCCAATTTCATCGAGCAGAACCAGACTGCGGCCGGTGGCGGTATTCAGAATGTTGGCAGCTTCGTGCATCTCAACCAGAAACGTGCTCTCGCCCGAAGTAATGTTGTCACTGGCGCCAACACGAGTGTAAATCTTGTCGACAATGCCAATCCGTGCGGACGTCGCAGGCACAAAGCTCCCCATCTGCGCGAGCAGTGTGATGAGCCCGACCTGCCGGAGGTAACTTGATTTGCCGCTCATGTTCGGACCAGTGATAATGAGTATCTGCTGACTCACTGTGTCGAGCATCGTGTCATTCGGAGTATACCGTTCCCCTGGGGGCAGGAGGCGTTCGATCACCGGATGTCTTCCCTGCCGGATTTCGATGGTGGTCGAATCATCCACCACCGGACAACAGTACTGGTACTCGGCCGCCACGCCAGCAAGGGCGGTGTAACAATCAAGTGCGGCAATGATTGCCGCATTCGCCTGAATCTCCTCCGCAAACGAGGAGACCTCCTGCCGTAACTCGTCGAACAATCTCGTTTCAAGAGCGAGGATACGCTCCTCCGCGTGCAAAATTTTCTCCTCGTACTCCTTTAAATCCGGAGTGATATACCGCTCGGCATTTGTCAGAGTTTGTTTGCGAATGTATTCCGTGGGGACTTTGTCCTTGTGGGTGTTGGTGATCTCGATATAGTATCCAAACACATTGTTATATCCGACTTTCAGCGACGAGATCCCTGTCCGGCGCCGTTCCTGTTCCTGCAACCGTGCAATCCAGTCTTTTCCGCTGAAGCTGAGACCGCGCAACTCATCAAGTTCGGCATTGTACCCTTTGCGGATCACCCCTCCGTCCGACATGGACAGGGGCGCATCGTCGCTGAGCGCTTTTCCAATTGTCCCCACGAGGTCCGGGAGCGGGCGAAGTTGGTCGCGAAGACCCGAAAGGGTACCTGATTTGAACAAGTTCAAAATAATGGCGAGGGCGGGAATCCGGCCGAGATAATCGCTGAGCTGGCGGACATCTCGTGGCGTAGCACGACCGGTGGCAATGCGCCCAATGAGTCGTTCAAGATCCCCGATGCTTCCCAGAGCAGCGGCCAGTTCCTTCCGGGGCTCACGGTGTTCAAACAGCTCTTTGACGGCCGAGAGGCGTGTCTGGATGGACTCGATCTTCTTCAGCGGGCGATGAACCCACTGTTGTAAAAGACGCCCGCCCATAGGAGTCTGCGTCCGATCGAGCACTGAGAAGAGTGTTCCGTCCGATTGACCCTGAATCGTCGACGTGATTTCGAGATTGCGCTTTGTCGAGGTATCGAGAATCATCGAATCACCAGCCTCGTGAAGGGTAATCTTCCGGATGTGAGGGAGGTTGGCCTTCTGTGTTTCCTGAAGGTAGTTCATAATCGCGCCGGCGGCGACGATTCCCTGTTTTGACTCCTCGAGGCCAAATCCTTTCAGCGATTTTGTCTTGAAATGCTGGATCAAAAGGTCGTAACCATACCCTTCGTTAAGAACCCAATCATCCACCGTTGTGAACACAGTCCGAAGGGAGCCTTTGAGGAGAGTTTCGATGGTAATCCGATCCCTTTTCTGAACGAGCAGTTCTGCCGGTTGCAGATTCTCCAGGTGGTCCTTGAGGTGGCGGAGAGGAAGTTCCAGAACACCAAATTCACCGGTTGAAACGTCAACGAAGGCAAGCCCGGTTTTGTCATCTGCGTTGGCAATGGCGGACGTCAGGGCGACACAGGCAAGAAAATTGTTGTGACGGCGCTCGAGGACCTTGTCCGAGAACGCCACCCCCGGCGTCACGACCTCGATCACGTCGCGTTTCACAATGCCCTTGGCGAATTTTGGGTCTTCCAATTGCTCGCAGATCGCAACGCGGTGGCCGGCCTTCAGGAGTTTCGGCAGGAAGGATTCGAGGGCGTGATACGGAAAGCCCGCAAGTGGGACCTCCCCTGCTGCGCCGTTGCCGCGTTTTGTCAGAGTAATACCGAGGACTTTTGAAGCGATCTTCGCGTCCTCGTCAAACGTTTCGTAGAAATCCCCCATACGAAACAAGAGGATCGTGTCCCTATGTTTCGCTTTAACCTGCTGGTATTGACGCATGAGGGGAGTGGACATTTTTGAAATTGCGAATTACGAATGTCGAATTGCGAATTTTAGGTGAGTCAGGACTCGGGTTCGGATTCGATGGTTACAGTAGCATTTTCCGGATCGATCAGGATACGCAGGACATTGGGGCGACAACAAACGGCACAATCCTCCACGTAGACCTGCCGGGATCCGCCTGTGGGATCAACCACTGTTTCGTTCGATTCCCCGCAATACGCGCACTGGTACGATCCGGATTCTGCATCAGTCATTGTGAGAAGATAGAGAAACTTTGGTAGGAAGAAAAGCCCGCTACGGCGTTGATACTCGCCTTCCGGCGCGGCTCATCGCCATGTCGACGATCCGTTTTAATGTCTGCGAAAACGACAATCCTGCTTTTTCCGCGGACTCCATGAAGGAAACTCCCTCAGTAAGGTCGGGGTTCGGGTTTACTTCAAGCACATATATATGGTTGTCCGTTGAGAGACGCATGTCGATGCGGGCATAGTCGCGGCAATTCGTCAGTTTGTATGCCAGCAATGCACGTTCGCGAACCTTTGCCTCAAGCCTCTTTGACAGAGGTGCCGGGCAAATGGTGTGAACGTTGTGGAATTCTTCCTTCAACGGCTCCCATTTGGCCGCGTAAGTAATCATATGCGGAAATTCATCGGGAAGTTGGGAAAAATCGTATTCGAGAATCGGGAGGACCTCCGGGGGATCATTTCCGATAACCGAAACGTGCAGTTCCCGCCCCAGGATAAATTCCTCGACAAGAATCGGCGGAGCGAATTCCTGAAAGGCATGGCTGATCCGGTCATACAATTGATCCTGGTCGTGAACGACGGAGGCCTTCTCCACTCCCATGCTGGCGTCCTCACGCGCCGGTTTGACGATGAGAGGATAGTGCAGTCCGTGCCTCTTCCGTAATTCCGGTTTGAACAGGAGATGGAACCTCGGGGTCGGCACTCCGTTTTGAAGGAGAATCTGCTTGGTATGACCCTTCCTCTGGCAAAGTGCCAGCCCGAACGGCGTGGCTCCGGTATATGGGATCTGAAGAAGCTCGTACATCCCCGCAATGTAAGATTCCAGCTTCGAATCTTCCCGAACATACTCTACCAGATTGAACACCACATCCGGCGGGTTCTTTCGGAGCAGGTCATACAGTCGCTCGATCTTGTCGTCCATATTGACCATCGTGGCCGCGAATCCCTCCTTCTGGAGGGCGCTGACGATTTCCTGATATTCCTCGAGCACCGTCGCGACGTGAATGTCGTACTCGGGTTTGAAGCTGAGCGTGCTTGGATCAACATCCTTCAATTTCTCGTATTCATCTTCGCCGACATGATTGAACACAAGAGAGACTTTTGGCTGGGCCACGCTGTTTCCGTCCTTTCTTGACCATTGAAAAATAGGAACATTTTCCAAGGAGGCAAGCGGATTGGGAATTTTCAATTGTCGATTGTCAATTGCCAAATTGGCATGTGCAATAATTGGCAATTGGAAATTGGAAATCGACAATCCCCGCCGGTTGCTATTACCGCAAAGATTGGGTAGTTTTTGTCCGAATTTCCTGCAAATCGAGAACACCCATGGGTCTATATCCTCAACCAAATCAGTGGCAATGTGGCCCCTTCGCCCTTAAACATGCGCTGGTGGCCCTCGGCATTTCCGCCGACGAGAAGGCCATTGCGAGGATTGCCGGAACGAACTGGTGGTACGGAACGGACGATATTCAACTCGGAAAAGCAGTGCGGTTTTTCAACTGCAAAATGCTCATGATCCGGCGTCACGATCCGGATCGCGCCCGCAGGGAGCTTATCGGTTATCTCCGTCGCGGAATCCCCACCCTCTTGTGTGTGTACGAATGGGGTCACTGGGTCACCGCCGTGAAGGCCGAATCCGGAAAATTCATCCTGCTTGACAGCAAAGACAAAGCTGTCTTGACGATTCAGAGTTGGCGGGAGCTGAAAAGCAATTGGGTGTATCATGAACGGGATGAGCATGACAAACGCCACGTGGAAACAATCTACGATTTTCATCCCATTGTTCCGAGGTTTCGGGTTCACACGAAAGCAAAGTTCTCGGTCGCACGAGCCAAGTTCCTCCGGCGTCCGGAAAATCGGCGCCTTTCCAGGGCCTGGGACGATTATGTTTCCGACCTCCTGACGCTTGGTACCCCCCGGACTCCGCTGAGCGAAAGGATCATTTCCCTGGGTGAGTTTCTTCGTCGTCACGAGCAGATGATCCTCGACCAGGTGGACCACTGGCACGGATCGATCAATCGTAAAGCCGCGGGTAGGATACTCAAGAACATGCACTTTGTTGCAGATACGTACGGACTTGTAATTCGCAAGGAAGATGAGAAGCGAACGATCGCGGGAATTACATCGATTCTGGCTCTCTGGGCAGCAGCGGAATTTGGCATCCATGAAGTGTATTGAGTTTCAGGTTTCAGGTTTCAAATTCAAGACCGGCAGCTTCACCTCTCCCGATTGATCGATTGCTCTCAGTGCGGTGCGGATGGCGTCACGCAGAAGTGCGACATCGATTCCAAGAAACCACGTGGGGAAAAGATCGAGTTTCTCAAGCGCCTTCGAGAGATTCTTTGAAGCGCCTCCGGGCCGCGGCTTCTCGACGACAAGATGAAACCCTGCCGCAGCCTGGATGATCCCCTGAAAAAAAATCCTGCTCTCCTCCTCCCTTCTCCTCCAAACACTCTCCCAGCATTCATGGGCATCCCAGTATCGCCTTGCATTGAAGAGGCGGATTCCCTCCTCAAAAAGGTCCTGTTCCTGTCGGTCAAGAGCCGGCTCCTGCAACCTCTCCTTTCTGATCTCCGCAACACGCTTCTTTGGGATGTACATTTTGCCCATCATTCAATATACACTGCTGCTCGCCGTTCATCAACTTTTCATTGATTCTCAAACCCGATTTTGGTATCATGCTCGTCAACTTTTTGAGGAGCGTTCATGGAGAACACTGGACGTGGAACGTGGGGATCGCGGGCTGGTTTCATCCTTGCGGCAGCGGGATCTGCCATTGGCCTCGGTAACATCTGGCGATATCCTTATGTCACCGGTGAAAACGGCGGTGCGGCGTTTGTTCTCCTGTATGTCGGTTGCGTTCTCCTTGTGGGCCTTCCTGTTCTGATCGCCGAGTTGTCGCTCGGTCGGCACACGACCCTGAATCCCGTCGGTGCCTTCAAGAAACTCACCGGCTCAAAAGCCTGGCCCCTCGTCGGCTATCTGGGCGTAGCCACGGGAGCCGGGATCCTGTCATTCTATCTTGTCGTAGCCGGATGGACCCTCGGTTACATCGTTCGCACGATCATACCATCTTCCGAATCCTTCGGACAATTTGTGGCAAACCCATTTGAGGAAATGGGATATTTTACCGTGTTCCTGGGCCTCACGCTCTTTGTTGTCCTGGGCGGCGTGGAAAAGGGAATCGAACGCTGGTCGAAAATGCTCATGCCCGCCTTGTTGATAATTCTGGTCGCCTTGATCATCTACAACCTGACGCTTGACGGAGCAATGAAAGGTGTCGAATTCTATCTCAGTCCCGACTTCAGCAAGATCAAGGGTTCGACATTCCTCGCTGCCCTGGGACAGGCATTCTTCTCCTTGAGCCTCGGCATGGGCACGATGATCACCTACGGCAGCTATCTTTCGAAGCAGGAGAATATTCCGCTTGCCGGCGCGGCGGTTGCCTTGTTCGACACACTCATAGCTTTTCTTGCCGGACTCATGATCTTCCCCGCGTTATTCTCCGTCGGCATCGCCCCCACCCAGGGACCATCGCTTGTATTCGAGGTCCTTCCGCGGATCTTTGAAGGAATGCCGGGCGGCGCGTTTCTTGGCCTGTTCTTTTTCATTCTTCTCGCCATTGCAGCTCTCACGTCAACTGTTTCGTTGCTCGAGGTCCCCGTCGCATTTCTGGTCGATGAAAAGAAATGGTCGCGAAAGAAGGCTGTCTGGATCGTCTCCGCCATTGTGTTCGTTATGGGAATCCCGTCTGCCATGTCGCAAGGGACAATTGAATTCCTTTCCTCGATGAATTTCCTGGGACAGACTGACTTTCTGAGTCTCATGAGCTTTCTCTTCAGTGATCTGTCCCTGCCCATCGGGGGTCTGTTAATCTGCGTCTTTGTGGCCTGGGTCTGGGGAGCCTCAAATGCATTCGAGGAGGTCAAACTCGGTGCCGGACCGTTCACAATCCGCCTGCTCGGGTTATGGAAGTTTCTGATCAAGTATGTCTGTCCGGTCATTATTGTGCTCGTTCTGCTCAACGTATTCGGAGTCTTTTAGACAGCTCTCACCACTACGGAGAACTCCATGGAAGGATTTCTTAATGCGCTCCTTGAAATAACCACAGTCATCGCCGACAACATCTGGTGGCCGGAAATCCCCGGTGTCCCTTTCTTCCCCGGAGTGGTTGTGCTCCTCGCAATCACCGGACTTTATATGACGTACAAAACCGGGTTTATTCAGGTTCGGCGCCTCGGATTGTCCATTAAGTTCATGATGCAGGGCCGAAATAAATCCGATATGGAAGGCCGTACGGGCGATGTGACGCCTTTCCAGGCGTTGATGACTGCTCTTGCAGCTACGGTCGGAAACGGAAACATCGCCGGCGTGGCAACAGCGATCGCCAGCGGCGGACCCGGAGCCCCGTTTTGGATGTGGATGACAGCGGTGTTTGGAATGGCCACAAAGTACGCAGAAGGAATGTTGGGGCTGAAATACCGGATCAAGACGGCGGATGGAACCTACAGCGGTGGGGCGATGTACTATTTGCGGGACGGGCTGAAGTATAAGAGCTTTGGGAAATTCCTGGCTTTGTGGTTTTCTGTGGCGGTCGTTCTGATGGCGACATTCGGAAGCGGCAACATGGCGCAATCGAATTCCATCGCGCTCGCTTTGAACAGTGATTTCGGATTCCCTTTCATTATCACCGGCTTCGTTCTTGCGTTCCTGACAGGCATCGTCATCATCGGCGGAATCAAGCGGATCGCAATCGTTGCTGAACGCCTTGTACCCAGCATGATCGTTTTGTACATGGGGGCCGGCCTCTGGGTGATTCTCTCGAACTTCACCAACATTCCCACCATCCTGATGATCGTGCTCGAATCCGCGTTAACGAATGAAGCGATCGTCGGCGGGTTTCTCGGTCACACCGTGAAGGAGGCAGTCCGGTTCGGTGTTGCCCGAGGCACCTTGTCGAATGAATCGGGCATCGGCTCATGCTCCATTCCCGCTGCGGCGGCGAAAGGCAATGAGGCCGCCGCTCAGGGGATGGTCGCGATGATGGGCACGTTTATCGATACAATTATCGTGTGCTCCATGACCACCTTCGTCATTCTCAATTCCAATCTGCACCCACACACAACGGGATTAACAAGCACAGAACTCACGAAATCTGCCTTCTCCGTCGGGCTTGGAAGCGATCTGGGCGGATGGATCGTCAGTTTGAGCAGTTTTCTCTTCGGCTACACGACGTTGATCGGTTGGTCATACTACGGAGAGCAGGGGGCGAAATACCTCTGGGGAGTCAAGAGCATAAAACCATACCGTTACATGTTCTGCGTCTTTGTTTTCATGGGTGCGGTATTTCAGGGAGAATATTTAAGGATCGTGTGGAACTTCGGCGATATCGGAAACGCCCTCATGGCTATTCCGAACCTCATCGGCCTTATTCTGCTCGGCGGTGTGGTAAGTCAGGTAACGAAAGACTATCTGAAGCGGTGGGATGAAGGGAAGATCACGAGCCCGTTTGGAGACTGATCGGAATTTCGAATTGCGAAATGCGAATTTCGAACTGAAGTCGAATCGAGTCTAAAGAAACGCAAAGTCCGACGTCACTCTTCCTGCTTTTGGATGACGTCGGGCTTCGCTTTTACGCTTCACCCTTTACCCTTCACTCTTTACTGCTCCTAATTCGCCATCGCCCGAAGTGTGAACTTCGGAATGGCGACATTGAATTCGACGTCGTCTTCCCTCTTCATGACGTACGTCCCCTCCATGCTTCCCTCGAGCGTCTCGAGGATACAATAGCTATTGTAATCGTGATCCCCGCCGGGTTGAATCACGGGCTGTCTTCCAATAACACCCTCTCCCTCTACCTCCTCCAATTTCCCGCTTGAGTGCCGAATAATCCAGTGCCTTCGGAGAAGTTGCACCGGTTCACGACCCATGTTCTCGACGGTGATAAAATAGCCAAACACAAACCTCCGTTCTACAGGGTTGGATTGGCCGTCAAGATACACAGGCCGGACAGTGACTTTGATATCCTCGGTAATCGCTGTGTATGATTTCATGGCTGGGGAACGGTATGGAGCTAACGGAGTTTTTCGATCTTCCATTCCTGCATCGACTCTATCATCCGGTAGTCGGTCAGATCGTATTGGATGGGTGTAACGGAGACATATCGGTGCGTCACGGCCCACTGGTCCACGTTCTCCTCGGTATCCGACTCCACCAGCGCACCTGTCAACCAATAGTATTCCTTGTTTGCCGGATCTCTGCGGGCATCAAAGGAGTCATCCCACGTTGATTTTCCCTGACGTGTAACCAAGACTCCCCGGATCTCATTCCTTTTGAGCGGAGGGATATTCACATTCAGCAGCGTCCCTTTGGGCAGGCCGTTCCGAAGAACTTGGGATGCAAGTTTCCGGCTGAAGAGTGCTGCGTAGGAAAAGTCAGCCGGGCCAAACGTTGTCAACGAAACTGCGATCGAGGGAATCCCCAGAATCGTCCCTTCGGTTGCCGCTGAGACTGTTCCCGAGTAGATAACGCTGATGGCCGTATTCGAGCCGTGATTGATCCCAGACACAATCAGGTCCGGTTTTCGCTTGAGAAGGGAAGATTTCACGGCAAGTTTCACTGCATCCGCCGGAGTGCCCTCTACTGCGTACCCAAAGAAACGTCCGTTCCTGGAAAATTTCTTGACGCGGAGGGGCAAATTCATTGTGATGGCGTGCCCAACGGCACTTTGCTGTCTGTCGGGCGCAACAACAGTCACCGTCCCTATCTTCTGAAGTTCCTTGACCAGAGCGGCAATACCGGCCGCGTCAATGCCATCATCATTAGAAACAAGGATAGCGGGTTTTTTCTTGGTGCGGGAGCGTTTCATGGTAATGAAATCTGAGTTCTTACGGTCTCCGGAAATCCAACCACAGAGGACTCAGAGAAGGCACAACGGACATGATGTATTTTTGAATTTCGAATTTTGAATTTCTTTTTTTCCCTAATAGCTTTCGTCTTTTGACGGGAATTTCCTGTCTTTGATGTCCTTGACATACCGGCCGACAGCGCCGCGGATTTCGTCAGCCAGGTTTGTATAGCGGCGCACGAACCGTGGATGGAAATCCTCGTAAAGCCCAAGCATATCCGAAACGACCAGGATCTGGCCATCGCACTGCACGCCGGCACCAATCCCGATTGTCGGAATCCGAATGGACGACGACACGGTTGCTGCCAGCGATGCCGGAATTTTTTCGAGGACAATGGCAAAAGCACCGGCTTCCTCGAGGATCTTTGCGTCGCGCAGAATCCGTTTTCCTTCTGCTTTTGTCGCCCCGCGCGGCTGATAACCGCCGAACTGATGAATCGATTGTGGAGTTAGTCCCAGGTGGCCCATCACCGGTATGCCGGCTCCGGTGGTCTTTCGAATCATCTCCGCCACCTCTTCTCCTCCTTCCACCTTGACTCCTCCTGCTGTCGTTTCCTTCATGATCCTGCCCGCATTCCGGAATCCTTCTTCGGGAGTGGCCTGATAGGACATGAACGGCATATCGACAAGCACCATGGCTCTCTGCACACCCATCATGACCGCCTTTGCATGATAGATCATCTCATCGAGCGTCACGGGTAATGTGGTTTCGTGGCCCTGAAATACCATGCCGAGGGAATCACCCACCAGGACAATATCCACTCCGGCCTGATCAACGAGTTTCGCCGTGATGGAATCATACGCGGTCAGGCACGCAATCTTCTTGCCCTCGCGTTTCATCGTCATCACGGTTTTGGTGGTGACGCGTTTGGGCGAATTCTGCTGCGATGCGGTCATAGGACGTTCACCTCGAGAGACGTTGCGGGCTGGAATGTCACCCCCCATGCTTCTTCAAAGCCGGAATGGATTGCACTGGCGGCCTCCTCGAATAAGACGGGGCGCCCGAGAATTGTTTCAAGATCGGTCGAGCGCTCTCGAAGCTCAGCAGCCAGTTCCTTTCGCTCGCGTTCGGGAAGCACGAGATACTCTGTGATGGTTCTATGGTCGTTTCCGAGCAGAAGCGAACCGTGTTGAAGCACAACATCCTCGCCTCCGGATCCTGCATACCTCCGCTGCGCACTCCCGACAATCTTCTTTCCATCCACTTTGATCTCGAACCGGGCAGTACTCACAAAGCACGCAGCTCCGCGATACAATGATGATCCGGACGGAATGCCCGTCTCAATCGCCGCGTGGATTCCCAGCCGCCGCACTCCTGCAATCAAACCCTGGCTCACAATCCTGTAGATCTCGCTGACACTCCGCTCCTCGAGTGGCATGACGACCGAATAGGTGAGTTCCCGCGCATGAAGCACAGCCCGTCCGCCGGTCGGCCTTCGTACGATGTCAATCCCGTCGGATTCCGTCTTCTCTGTACGAATGTCATCCAGCGACTGGTTCCACCCGAGCGACAGCGCCCAGGGAGCCCATCCGTAAACACGAACGGTGGGAATTCCGTCGCCGCGGCCGAGAGCAAGAGCCAGCGACACGTCGGTCTGCATGTTGACGCTTCCGGATTGAAAGCCGCTGTTGAGAAACTGCCACATGGGGACGTATTTTTGTGATAGGAGACTAGTCTCGGCGGCTGGCGGAAGGAATGATGCCCCGCTTGCTGTTGCTGATGAACTCCAAAAGGCGCTGAACCTCGGGAACAAGGTCTACTTCCTGCCGGATGCGCTGTACGGCTTGGGAAACATTCAGATTCGATTTGTACAAAATACGAAATGCCTGCTCAAGCGAACTGATGGCGGCGTCGCTGAATCCCCGTCTGCGGAGTCCCAACAGGTTCAACCTCTCGAATCCCAGAGGTTCCTGCCCGGCGAGGATATACGGCGGAACGTCCTTCGGCACCCTGAATCCTCCACCGATCATCGCATGCTCGCCGATATGGACGAATTGATGGATAGGGGTCAACCCTCCGATGATCACCCAGTCACCTATCACCACGTGTCCTCCGAGCGACGCGCAATTCGCGAGGATCACATGGTTTCCGATCTGACAATCATGCGCGACATGGGTGTAGGCCATAAACAGGCAATCGCTGCCGACGCGCGTGACGCCGCTTTCCGAGGTCGCTCTGTTGAGCGTGGCAAACTCCCGGACAACCGTCCGGTCGCCTATTTCGAGATAGGTTATTTCCCCTTTGTATTTCAGGTCCTGCGGCGGGCCGCCGATCGAGGCGCCATTGAAGATCCTGCATTCCCGGCCGATCCGTGCTCCGGAATACACCATCGCGTTCGCGCCGATCGTCGTACCGTCTCCGATCACCACATCATCTTCGATTACCGCAAACGGGCCGATAGAAACATTGGCGCCACACTGCGCCTTTGAACTGATTGCGGCCCGAGGATCAATCGTTGAACTCATGGTTATCCGCGGATTAGGGAGTGGGCGCTTGCTGACGATCCATAATCATTGCCATAAACTCACCTTCCGCCACCACCACACCGTCAACATAAGCCTTGCCCTTCACCGAAATAACCTTGCTCCGACGGTTGACCATTTCCACGTCGAGGATCAGTTGGTCCCCGGGGATGACCGGACGGCGGAATTTTACGTTGTTCATGGCCATGAAGAACACAAGCTTTTGGTCGGGATTTTCAATGCCGTTCAGCAGGAGTACGCCGCCGGCCTGCGCAAGGGCCTCGATTATCAGGACACCCGGCATCACGGGGGCGCCGGGGAAATGGCCCTGGAAGAAATGTTCATTCAAGGTGACGTTCTTGACGCCGACAACCCGCTTGTCCAATTCGAAGTCGATGATCTTATCGACCAGGAGAAATGGATAGCGGTGCGGCAGAATGCGCTTGATCGCCTCCGTGTCAAAGACAATCCCCGCTTTCTTTTCATGTTGGTATTTCCTGACCAGCTTCTTTTGCTGGTAGAGTTTGCGCACCTTCCGCGCGAACTCTACATTGCTCGCGTGTCCCGGACGGGCGGCAAGAATCTGGGCTTTGAGAGGAACGCCGATCAGGGCAAGATCGCCGATAAGATCGAGGAGCTTGTGCCGCGCCGGCTCGTTACGATAGTGGAGCTTCTTATTATTGAGTGTTCCGCTGGTTCCGAGAATGACGGAATGATCGATGCCGAGTTTATGGGCAAGGCGTTTCATTTCACTTTCGGTCACTTCCCGATCGACAATGACGATGGCGTTATCGAGATTGCCCCCCTTGATCAGCCCCTGACTCCGGAGAGCTTCTACTTCATGGAGGAAGCAGAATGTGCGTGCAGAGGAGAATTCGGAAACAAATTCTTTTTCGAGATTGAAGAGGCCCGTATGTTGACTTCCCAGGGCCGGATTGTTGTAATCGATCACCACCGAGATCCGAAAATCGTCTGTCGGCAGGGCGACGATATCCACGCCTTTTTCCTCGTTCTGATAGTGGATGGTCTGATCGATGACAAGGTAATCCTTCGGTTGGTCCTGCTCTTCAAAACCCGCCTGCAAGAGCATATCCACAAATGGTTTCGCACTGCCGTCTGCGATTGGCGGCTCCACGTTGTCAATTTCGATGATGATGTTATCCACCTGGAGACCCACGATGGCCGCCAGCACGTGCTCTGTCGTGTAAACGCGCGCTTCGCCGACTGCGAGGGTCGTTCCGCGCGCCACATCAACCACGTGGTCGACATCGGCAGGAATCTCAGGAGAACCGCCCAGGTCGACCCGGCGGAACCGGATCCCATAGTTCTCCGGGGCCGGCTTGAAGGTCATTGTTGTCGTCACCCCTGTGTGGAGGCCGACACCGTTCAAAGAAACCGGGTTCTTGATGGTCCGTTGGTGAACTAACATGCAATCCTCATTTAGGATTTTGATTCCAGCTTCTTCAGGAGTGCTTCCATGCGCTGTTTCAGGGAATGAACTTCCTGGGCCAGCTCCGGCAACGAACGAATGATCGCTTCGATGCGCAGGGCTTTGCCGCGCTCTTTTGCCGGGTAGCCAAAAAACGTCTTCCCTTCTTCATGAATGGAATTCGGAATGCCGGATTGGGCCATGATGACGGTCCGATCGGCAATCTCAATGTGGCCTGCAAATCCCACTTGCCCCGCGACCATCATGTTTCTCCCCAGCTTCGTGCTGCCACTGATTCCGGTTTGAGCGGCGATAACCGTATTCTCTCCGATCACAACATTGTGCGCCACCTGGATGAGGTTATCCAGTTTCACACCCTTTTTGATCAGTGTCTCCCCCATGGTAGCCCGGTCGATGGAGCAGTTCGAGCCAATCTCGACATCGTCCTCAATCGCGACAATCCCAACTTGCGGGATCTTCTCATAGGTACCGTCAGGCCTTGGAGCAAACCCGAAGCCGTCACTCCCGATCACAGTTCCGGAATGCACGCTCACGCGGTTTCCCAGTCGGCACTGATGATAGATCGTCACGTTGGGGAACAACCGGCAATCTCTTCCGATTTCTGCCTTCGCGCCAACGATGCACCCTTCGCCGACGCGTGTGTTGTCGCCTATCAGGGCGCCATCAGCGATCACAACATAGGCACCAAGATCCACATTCTTCCCCAGTGTCGCTGTTGGAGAAACCACTGCGGTGGAGTGTATGCCTTTTCCAAACGGATCAATTGCAGGTGTGAGGCGTTGGAGAACCTGCAGGAATGCCGCGTAGGGATCATCGACTTTGATAAAGGCGAGTGTTCCGGGGGCCTTCACCTCGAGATGGGAAAATGAGCGGGAAACAAGGATCGCCGATGCCCGGGTTGTTTCCACATGCCTGGCGTACCGGGGATTGGCCAGGAAGGTTAACTCCTGCCGACCGGCTTCCTCAATTTTTGCAACGCGGAGAATATCGATTGATCCGTCACCGGCGAGGTCTCCTTGCAGCCATTCAGCAATGTCGGCGACGGTCATTTCAGGCTAGTTTTTACCCGAGACTGGTGCTGCCGTGATGAGTCTCTCAAGCACTTTCGGTGTGATGTCGTTGCGCGGGTTTGCATACATCATCAGGATCTCTCCGCTCTGATCAAGGATATAATCAAACTCCTCTTCCTTGGCAACCTCCTCAATGGCTTTGAAGACGCGATCCTGAACGGGCTTCATGAATTCATTCTGCTTTTGGAACAAGTCCCCGTTCTGGCCGAATTTCTGATTCCGGAATTCCCCAATCCGGCGATCCAGATCCCGAAGCTCTTTCTCCGACTCTGCCCTTCGGGCATCGGTCATGATGAGCTTCTTCTGGTCGTAGTCGTCAAACTTCTTCTGCCAATCGGACTGCATCTTGGTCAGCTCGTTCTGCCATTCAGCAACGAGTCCATCCAGCTGTTTTTGCGCGTCAGCAGCGTCCGGCAATTGCTTCATAATGGCTTCGGTGTTCACATGCCCGATCTTTTGCTGGCCGACCAACATTCCGCAAAAGAACACCAAAAGGGCTCCCAACCCTGCAATTCGTTTCATGGAAGATTTCCTTGCTGCACCATTCAGCGATGAACGGGGCATTATTTTCCTTTTGACGTCGTGGACCCGCGCTTTAGCTGATCAAGGACCTTGTGGGTGAGGTCGAATTTGGCGTCGGCATACAGCAGTACGACATCGCTCGCTTTGTCGAACACGAAGCTGAATCCTTCTTCCTTGGCAACAGACTCGATGGACTTCAGGATCTTTTCACGGATGGGCGTAAATCGTCTCTCCCGCATTTCCGCCATTTCGCCCCCCTGGCCGAACTTCTTCACCTGGTAATCCTGCGCCCTTTGACGCATATCTGTCAATTGCTTCGTTTGGGTCTCCCGCGCTGCAGCGGACAGCACTGCTTCTTTCTTCTGGTATTCTTCGACCGCTTTTTGGAATTCGTCAGACATTCTCTGCAGTTCATCCTGCCAGCCTTTCACAATCCCTTCCAGCTCCTTTTGCACCAGCTGGGCTTCCGGCAACTCCGTGAGGATCTTTTCCGAATCGACGTACGCAAGCCGCGGACTCTGGGCAACCGCCGCAGTGGCAAACAGTGCAACACACGCAATGATGATTGCATTCTTGATCACGATACCCTCGTTGAGTTAGTTGTTGAATTTTTGAATTCTAAATAATGCCTTAAAGGTTCGAGCTTAATGGTTAAAGGTCGGTTGTGATCCGTTGTTTCGTTCAATTCGTTGATTCGTTGGCTCGTTGATTCGTCCCATCTTCCATCTCTTATCCCTTCGCTCCGCTCCCCGGCCCGCCATCTTGAAACTTCAGCCGGGGCGGGCAGGGCAGGCTTCCATCTTCCATCACTCTTCACCCTTTACCCTTCACCCTTTACTATCCTAAAAACTTCTCCCAAACTGGAAATGAAATCTCCAGCCCGCGGGCGGCTCGCCCGGCGCAATTCCGTCAAATCCATACCCGTAGTCGAATCCGATCAATCCAATTGGGTTAATAAGCAGGCGAACACCCAAGCCGGCTGAGCGCTTCAAATCCATGGGATCCATCACCCTCGGCTCGGTCCAGACGTTTCCCGCTTCGGCAAACAGCAACGTGTAAATCGGAATGGGGTTCAAGGCAAGGGCAAAACGAAGTTCCGCTGAATGCTTGATCTGCCCTCTCCCGCCGATGATCCCTCCGATGTTATTGAAGCTGGTGGGTTGGCGCGGACCGATACTTCGGTCCTCGTATCCCCGGAGCGGGGTTGTTGCAAATTGACCCAGACCCGTTCCGCCCATGTAGAAATAATCCTGAATCGGAATAAACGAGTTCTTTTCGAATCCGAAAATGAATCCATAGTTTGTAGAAAACGCCAGCGCAATTCTCGTGCTGTTGACAATCGGAATATACCAGTCGGCACTAAACACATGCTTGTGATAGCTCGCTGACCCGGGGAGGAAAGGTCCGCCGGAGATCTCCGTCAACAACGAAAAGCTCGAACCACGCGAGGGAAAAATCGGACTGTCGGTACTGTTCCGCGAAATGACCTGTGTGATACCGACCTGATTGCTTACACCCTCCGAATAGAACTGGCCCCCGGTGTTCACTTCGTTGCGTTGGTACCGGATCGTCCAGTCTCCCCGGAACAGGTTGTCTGGCCACTTGAGTCTCCGGCCAATGCGCAAGGAAGCTCCCGTGATCCTGTAGTCGTAATCGAAATAGATCACCCTCGTATCAAACAGATTAATTCCAAGGAGCGTCGGGGTGTCGAACATCCACGGCTCCGTAAAACCGATGGTGAATGTGCGGTACCGGTTTCCTTCCCCGAATTGCCACTCGAAATTCAGCACCTGTCCGGCGCCTCCGCGAAACGGCTCGGAAAGGGAAAAATTGTTGAACGTCAGTCCCAAGCCGCCGTTGAATCCAAATGCTCCGCTATACCCTACCGACATGTTGAACGTGTCGCTGGATTTTTCCTCCATCGAATATTCGATATCGACCGAATTGTCTTCCACGTTGATGCGCGTATCCGGCTTGATCGTTTCGGGATTGAAGTAATTCAGCTGTGAAAGTTGACGAATACTGCTCACGATGGCCTGACGACTGAAGAAATCTCCCGGACGCGTATAGAGTTCCCGTCGAATCACCTTTTCATAGGTCTTCGTATTCCCGCTGATCAATACCCTGCCGATTCTGAATTTCTCTCTCTCCCTGACGCGGATGACGATATCCACGCTGTCCAATGCGACAGGAACTTCCTCGGGTTCTGCCTGGAACAGAAGGTACCCGGAGTCATAATACAACGAACCGACATCGCTTTCTTCCTGATTACGATAGAGGTTCTGTTCGAATTTTTCCCTGTTATAGACATCGCCCTGCCTGAAACCCAGACGCGCCGACAGCAGTTCGGATGAATACACGGTATTCCCCTGCCAGACGATATTCCGCACTTTATACTGAGGACCTTCATACACATAAATGTCGACTGCCAGGTACTCACGCTTGTCGTCATACGTCAGCGAATCCGCGAGAATCTCGGCATCGCGGTATCCGTTCTTCCGATAGAAGGCGACCAGAAGTTCCTTGTCTTTTTCGTATTCCTTCTTTTTGAATTTTCGGCTTACCCAGAACTGCCACCAACTCGGATCATTCGTTTCCTCCAGTTCGCCTTTCAGGTCGCCGTCATCAAAATCCTTGTTGCCGAAGAAACTGATGGAGCCGACCTTGACGACAGAGCCCTCATCAATATCGATGTTCAGAACGACACGTTTGGATGTCGTGTCTTCTGATGGCGTGAGCCGCGTTTCGATCGACACGTTCAGATACCCTTCCTGATCGTACGCGTGCTTCAAAATCCGCTTGATCGAAGACAATTCCTGGGACGTGACAAGCTGGCCTCTGGTCAGATTGATCTTCTTGAGGATGTCGTCCTCGCTCAGTTCATCGTTCCCTGAAATCACGATCAGGTCGAGCCGCGGATTCTCGGTGACCCGGATCAGCAGATACACGCCGTCCTGCACCCGGTTCTCAATGAGGATCTGAATGTCGGAGAACAGCCGAAGTTGGTGCAGTCGGTTGATGGCGGTTCGCGTTTCTTCGCCCGGAACGCTGATCTCGTCGCCGACCTTGAGGCCGGCATTTGCGATAATTGCGCGGGGCTCGGCCGATGTCTGTCCCTCCACAGAGATCCCAAGGATCTTGAAAACCTCCGGCTTTTGTTGCGCAAAGGAGAAGGGGGAGAAAAGAAGGACGAGCCCGGCCAGTACTACCCTACAGTTTTGCCACACTTTTTAGGAACCTTTCCACAGTGTCCAACCGCGAACCGGGTTTACGGATCTGTTCACTTACCATTCCGAAACGCCGTTCGCGCTTCTGAAATTCCGCGACGGCGGCATACAGGTTTTTTCGCCGAAATGAAGGCCAATACTCTTCGGTAATCACGAGTTCCGAGTACGCCAATTGCCACAAAAGGAAATTACTGATGCGAATCTCTCCGCTGGTCCGGATAAGAAGGTCGGGATCGGGGAGCCCCCTTGTCGAAAGATACTGTGCCACAAGCTCTTCGTTGATGTCGTTTTCCCGGAGTACACCCGACCGGATATCATCGACCATTCGTTTGATCCCATTGGTGATGTCCCACCGGCCGCTGTAACTCAAAGCCAGAATCAGGGTTAAACCGGTGTTGTTCTGCATCATTTTGATCGCATCGAGCAGTTCGTCCTGCACATCGCCGGGAAGTTTCGCAATATCCCCTATGGCTTTCAGCTGTACTTCGTTTTGGTGGAGCCGATCTCTTTCGTTTCTCAGAGCCTTCAAAAGGAGTCGCATCAGGAGAGAGACTTCTTCTTTCGGACGGCTCCAATTCTCCGTGGAAAACGCGTACAGCGTGAGGTATCTGACTCCAAGCTGCCCGCATGCTTCCACGATATCCCGAACAGAATTGACACCTTCGCGATGCCCGGCGATCCGGGGCATGGCCCGGCGTTTCGCCCACCGGCCGTTCCCATCCATGATGACCGCTATATGGCGAGGAATCTCCCCGTTCTCCAGGAGCTTCTCCTGGAGTTTCCTGTCATGTCCGGTGGCCTTTTCGAGCGGCAAATCTTTCTCCCGTGTCAATTTTTGACGCGAAACGAAATTTAGTCTTTTTTGGCTAGAAAGTCAAAGAAGAGTCTCAACCAAACCCGCTTTCTTATTCTCCTGCAACATCCTCCGCACCGTCCGAAATGTCGATTTCTTGACTAGCCCTTCGAATTGTAGTATATTGATGCAGAAACTTTTCGTGTTTGATGGCGGTTTTATAGGTGGGCAGGCAATTTCCCACTCAAATGTGAGAGGTCTATGGAAGGCAACTTTTCAAACCGTGTTCAGGATGTCATTCGGCTGAGCCGCGAAGAAGCACTGCGGCTGGGGCATGACTATATCGGCACCGAGCATCTGCTTCTCGGAATTATCCGGGAAGGCGAAGGAATCGCCGTAAAGATCCTTCGGAACCTCGGGGTCGATCTCTATAAACTCAAGAAAGCAATAGAGGATACCGTTCGGACGTCGGGTGGTACACTGACCATCGGAAACATTCCGCTTACAAAACAAGCGGAAAAGGTCCTCAAAATCACGTATCTCGAAGCGAAGCTCTACAAATCGGACGTTATCGGAACGGAGCATTTGTTACTTTCGCTGCTTCGCGATGACGATAACATCGCCGCTCAAATCCTGCATCAGTTTAATGTCCATTATGACGTTGTCCGGAACGAACTGGATAATATCATATCCGGCAAACCTTCGAGCCCGCCGGCACAGCACTCCCAGGAAAAGAAGGTCGAGAAATCCAAGACCCCCGTGTTGGACAACTTTGGCCGTGATCTAACGAAGCTGGCGATGGAAGACAAACTCGATCCTATCGTTGGACGGGAAAAAGAAATTGAACGCGTGGCCCAGGTCCTGAGCCGCCGAAAGAAGAACAACCCCGTTCTGATCGGCGAACCCGGAGTGGGAAAATCTGCAATCGCAGAGGGACTTGCGCTTCGCATTACTCAAAAGAAAGTCTCACGAGTTCTCCACGATAAGCGGGTCGTCACGCTCGACCTGGCCGCGCTGGTTGCCGGAACGAAATATCGCGGACAATTTGAAGAACGCATGAAAGCCGTCATGAACGAGCTGGAGAAGGCAAAAGATGTCATCCTGTTCATCGACGAATTACATACGATCGTCGGAGCCGGTGGCGCCAGCGGTTCTCTCGATGCATCCAATATGTTCAAACCCGCTCTGGCACGCGGCGACCTTCAGTGCATTGGTGCCACGACGCTGAACGAATACCGGCAGTATATAGAAAAAGACGGCGCACTCGACCGAAGGTTCCAGAAAATCATGGTCGATCCGACCTCCGTTGACGAGACCATCAAGATCCTTCAGAATATCAAGCAAAATTACGAAGAGCACCACGGCGTACGATATACGGACGATGCCATCGACGCGGCTGTCCGGCTGAGCGATCGGTACATCACCGACCGCTATCTCCCGGACAAGGCCATCGATGTCCTGGACGAAGCCGGATCACGGGTCCATTTGGCCAACATCGTCGTGCCGAAGGAAATTCTACATCTGGAAGAAGAGATCGAGAAGATTAAACTCTCCAAGAACCAGGTAGTCAAGAACCAAAATTTTGAAGAAGCCGCGCGGTTGAGAGACCTCGAGAAGAAATTGCTCAGCGACCTGGAAATTGCCAAGCGTGAGTGGGAACTCAAAGCACAGGATACGGTGTATGAAGTATCCGATGAAGATTGTGCCTCCGTTGTGGCGATGATGACCGGAATTCCGGTTCAGAAGGTTGCCCAGAGCGAATCAGAAAAACTGCTGAAGATGGTGGATGCGCTGAAGGCAAGCATCGTGGGTCAGGACGAAGCCATCGAGAAGCTTACGAAAGCCATCCGGCGCACACGGGCAGGCCTCAAAGATCCAAAGCGCCCCATCGGATCGTTTATTTTCCTCGGCCCCACGGGTGTCGGAAAGACCGAGCTGGCAAAATCGCTTGCCCGTTACCTGTTTGATTCTGAAGAGGCATTGATTCGCATCGACATGAGCGAATACATGGAGAAGTTTTCAGTCTCCCGCCTTGTCGGGGCTCCTCCGGGATATGTCGGTTACGAGGAAGGCGGTCAGCTTACGGAAAAGGTGCGCAGAAAGCCCTACTCCGTCGTGCTACTGGACGAGATCGAGAAAGCCCATCCGGATGTGTTCAACATTTTGCTCCAGGTCCTGGACGATGGGATTCTGACGGACAGCCTGGGCCGCCGCGTGGACTTCAAGAACACCATCCTGATCATGACGTCGAACATCGGCTCCCGCGACATCAAGTTCGCAGGGTCGTTCGGGTTCGGCAGCCCGACCTCGAAGGACCTCTATCAAACGATGAAGGGCAGCATCGAAGATGCGTTGAAACGGGTATTCAATCCGGAATTTCTGAACCGTGTTGATGAAACGATCGTCTTTCATAGCTTGGAGCGCGAAAACCTGCTCAAGATCATCGACATTGCTTCACGCGACCTGATTGCACGCATGGCGTCCATGGGTATTACGATCGAATTAACGAAAGCCTCGAAGGAATTCCTGGCGGACAGGGGATTCGATCCGGCTTTTGGCGCCCGACCTCTCCGGCGGTCCGTTCAGAAATATGTGGAAGACCCCTTGGCCGAAGAAATTCTTAAAGGGAATTTTGCCAGCGGCAGCAAGGTCAAGGTGAAATTCAACAAGAAGGCCGATGAGTTGAAGTTTATCGATTCCAGCAAGGACAAGGGAGGCGATGAGCTGAAGGAGCAGGATGAGGAAGTGGCGGACCTGACCTGAGAAGGGACTACGGAACTGAAGAGAAACAAAAAACCCCCGGCAGTGTGTCGGGGGTTTTTCTTTGCTGTGAAAAAGGGATCAGACTTTCACAACGTTTGCGGCCTGAAGTCCTTTCGGTCCCTGCTGCACCTCGAATTCGACGTTGTCGCCTTCTTCGAGGGTCTTATAGCCTTCACCGCTGATCGCACGGAAATGGACGAACACATCCTCTCCGCTCGCTCGCTTGATGAAGCCGAAGCCCTTGGCAGCATTGAACCATTTTACGGTTCCGCGTTCCATAAGGAACACTCCTTTGCTACGTTTGACAATGTGTACGACCACTAGAGCCCTTGAAACCAGCTTGCAGCTCCGAAAAACAAGGAGTTACAAAACCGTCCCGGAAACCGGGCAAAATCTTCAGGCAACAACGGTGTACTGTTAATTGCGTTCTAAAGATAGACGGTTTGGAAATGAAATGCAACTGCCCCCCCCTCCGCTCGTCGATTCCGGGCCTGCATTTGCTGCGAAACTTAACGGCTTTTTCATGGGAATCATTACCATCAATCTATGACCCACAAAAGATCAACGGTCATTCTCTTCCATAAGCCCTACGGCGTGCTCTCCCAATTCACCCGGAAATCAGGGGAGCAATCGCTGGCGAATTTCGGACCGTTTCCCCCGGACGTTTACCCCGTCGGCCGCCTTGACGCCGACAGCGAGGGGCTTCTTCTTCTCACGAACGACAACGCCCTTAAGCATCGATTGACCAGCCCGCAGTACGGCCACACAAAGACGTATCTTGTTCAGATTGAACGAATTCCGGATAAAGACGCTTTAGAACAACTGCGGAAGGGAGTGATGATCCAGGGAAAGAAAACCCGGCCAGCTGAAGTGAGAATCCCCGGGAGTGACCCGGCAATTCCGGAGCGATCAGTACCGGTTCGTTTTCGGAAATCTGTACCGACAGCCTGGCTTGAAATCACACTCACTGAAGGTCGCAACCGCCAGATACGGCACATGACCGCGGCCGTTGGCCATGCGACGTTGCGGCTGGTTCGCATTCGCATCGGAGCCCTTGAGCTTGGGTCGTTGAAGGCAGGTGAGAGCAGGAAGTTAACGACCGGGGAAGTCGAGCGGCTCACCAGCCTGGCTTGACAAGAGCTGGATCATCAGCATGGAATTGAATTCCATGCCTGCAAAAGCACAAATCCTGCCTGACGGCAGGATCATGGAATCCGGTAGGATTTCTTGCCTATGGAGGCATCCATTTCAATGGATGCCGTGTCACACCAATCCCGCGGTCACCAGAATCTCATCGAGCCTTGATTTCTGATCTGCATTCAACGGAAGAAGCGGACTGCGCACCGTTCCGCTGTCGAACCCACGTCGCTCACATGCGTACTTAAGCCCAGCCACTCCGTACGTCGAGGTAACTGCCTTGTTGACAGGAAGAAGCCGGCTGTTGAGGTCCCCCGCCTCTTTCAACTTCCCTGCTTCATACAATTCCCTCACGCGAACGCACTCAGTTCCGCAGCAATTCGCCAGAGCCAGAATGCCGCCCTTGATGCCCATTTCAAGCGCCGGCAGCCATCCCGAAGCTGTTCCGACCAATATCTGAAACCTCGGGTCGATCGCTTTTCGAAACGACGCAAGCTGCGGCATATTGCCCGAACTGTCTTTCATTCCGATAATATTCTTGTGCTTCTGCAATCTCGAAAGCACATCGACAGAAACATTGACGTGGGTGAACTTCGGCACATTGTAAACAAGGATGGGAATCGAAGACGCATCCGCCACCGCCGAAAAAAAACTTGCAAGCGCCTCATCCGTCATTTGCTCGCCATAGTACGACGGCGTGAGCACCAGGGCCGCCTGGGCTCCTGCAAGGGCCGCGTCGTTGGTGAGCCGAATCGTCTCCCGCGCAGATTCCATTCCGCTTCCCACGATCACCGTACGATCGGGAGCGGCGTGTTCCACTGCCAATTCCACCAGCCTCAACTTTTCTTCCCTGCTCAGAAACGGCGCTTCGCTGTTGGAACCCAGGACGAGGTAGCCGGATAATGGCTGATTGTTCCAGCGTCCGATATTCCGGATGAATTTTTCCTCATCAACGTCTCCGTTTTCTTTGAAGGGAGTGATGATGGGGGGGAAGATGCCGGTGAGATTCATCGTAGTGATGGGTGAAGGGTAAAGGGTGAAGCGTGAAGAGTAAAAGACGTCCAACTAATTCTTACGATCCTTTAGGATCGTTCTTTCGAACAGCGTTGGCGTTTACGCCAACGCGTGCAACCCAGTGAATAGTCAGGAACCATCTCCTACGATCCTTGAGGACCGTTCTTTCGACAAGCGTTGCGGTAAACGGCAACGCGAGGGAACCTCGAACACAAGGCATTTGCAAAAGGCAACAGCTTATTGTTTTCACGTGATTGCGATTTCCCCGAAGGGGAGACATATCTCATTACCTTCTTCCTCGTCCCAAATTCTCTGCAGGCCGAAACACTTCTTCAGGAAAGGGCTTCTCCAGCAGGTACCGATAATAGAAACGCATTGACTCGGCCCTCGTGTGTGCGCCCTTCGGTCCGCCCCATCCGTGCCTGCCGCCCGGATACACCATGAACTCGAAATGCTTGCCCATTTCCTGAAGCGTATCGATGAGCTGAATGCTGTTCTGCATGTGCACGTTATCATCCATTGTTCCATGGACAATGCGAAGCATGCCTTTGTATTTCGACGCGTGTGTCATGGCCGAGCCGAATTTGTATCCTTCCGGATTCTCTGCCGGGGTATCCATGAAGCGCTCGGTGTAGTGCGAATCGTATAACTGCCAATCGGTTACCGATGACGATGCGATCCCGTGGGTGAAATAGTCCGCTCCATACGTGAGCGCCATCGCCGTCGCATATCCGCCGTAACTGCCGCCGATGATGCAGATCTTTCCGGCATCGACGAACGCCTGGGTTCTGAGCCACTTCACGGCTTCGATGTAGTCGTTCATCTCCCACTTTCCGAGATTTCTATGCATCAGCGCGACCCCTTTTTTGCCGAAGTGGCCCGAAGCGCGGTGATCCACAGACATTTGGATCATCCCTTCCTGCGCCAACCACTGGCTTGCTATGCCTCTCCATGTGTCGGAAACCGTTCCCGCACTTGGCCCGCCATAGACGCTGATCAGAACCGGATACTTTTCCTTCGGATCGAAGTTTGTCGGCAGGATCCAGTATGCCGGGAGGTCATAGCCGTCGGGTGTGCGAATGGTAAACATCGATGGAATTGCAACATCGAACTCGTCAAATGCCTTTTTCTTTGAATCCCCCAAATCCCTCACTTTTTTTCCCCCTCCGTCGTAAAGAGATATTCTGGAAGGAGTCGCGCCGTTTGAATGAGTGGTGATAAAGTAGGATGCGTTGGGAGAAAGCCTGACGCTGTGAGTGTACGGGCCGAACGAAAGACGCCAAAGATCTTTTCCGTCAAATCCGACCTTGTAGAAATCCGTCCGGGTTGAAGATTCTTTCTTTGCCGTGAAATACACCGTCTGATTTTTCTGATCCACGTACGAGATTCCGGCCACTGCCCACGGTCCTTGCGTAAACTGGTTTTTCAATTTTCCGTCCGCGCCGTACCGATAGAGATGCATCCATCCATCCTTATCCGACTTGATGATGTATTCTGAATTCCCCTTGACAAACTCCATCTCCTCGAGCCAATCCACCCACGACGGCTGATGCTCAAAATAAATCTGTGATTTCTTCCCGTTCGCGGGATTTACGCCGAACACAATGAGTGTATCCTGTCCCCGGTTCATCCACTGGACCAGAAGACTCTTGCTGTCAGGCATCCAAAGGGGGGTTCCGAAATACTGGTCCGCCTTTTCATTGAATTCAGCCCAGGTTGTTTTTGCCGTTATGACATCGGCAATTCCCACTCTCACCTCCGGATTCGTGTCCCCTGCTTTTGGATAGCGCGTCCGTTCAAGATAGCCATGCTGGCTGGTGGAGCCGTAGAGGGGGAACATGGGAACGTTGGAATCGTCAAAGCGGTAGTAAGCGATCTTCTTTCCGTCGGGTGACCACCAGAATGCCTTGTATCGGGAGGATCGTCCAAGAATCTCTTCATAATACACCCACGACGCCCAACCGCTGTACACGACGTCGGATCCGTCGCTTGTAAACCGTGTCTCCTTCCCCGAATTCAGTTCAACGGCATACAAATCGTTATCGCGCGTAAAAGCCACATAGCGTCCGTCGGGCGAGAGCGTCGGATTTTTCTCCTCTGCCGCTGATTCCGTCAGCCGCTTGAACGATCGCGAAGCGGTATTCAGATAGTAGAGATCTGCATCCTTCACATAAATCGCCTTCGAATTGTCGTCGGTCGATGCCACGGGACTGCCTGCGTTGATCCCCTTTTCCACAACATCGGCATACTGCTCAAGCCCTTTGTATTCGGTTGCCGCTCCAGTCTTTGCATTAACGGAATACGTGACCGGTTTCCCGTCTCCGTCAGGCCGCCGCGTTTCAAGATAATAGCCGTCGCTGAGCCAGCGACCGACAGAAGGAAGCGTTGTTAATACCCGCGGCTCGGCGTTTTTGAAGATCTGGTCGGCCGTCAGGGGCTTCTTCTGCCCATGGGCGATACCGGCAACAAGGGAAACCCAAACAACAGCGGGAATGGCCAAACGGTAGATTTGAGGGAAACGCATGGATCCTCCGGGTAATCTGTTGGATTGGAAGAACTTGAGGATGGATCGGACTTTATGTATGAGCGCCGGATGGCCCGGGCCCAAGCGCTTTAATCTATAAGGAAGAATGTGAGGAATCAAGGCTGGAAATTTTGACTTTTCTCAAGGAAGATCGGGCGGCACAAAAAAAGACCCCGGCGCCGCTTGGTGCACCGGGATCAGGGAGGTATCACTGAATCAACCGGCTAAGGAATAACCGGCGGATCCAATTCCTTAACAAAAACGACTATCGTTGAGTTCCGAATTAAGCGGAAAACATCACGAGTTGATGTCCGTTAAGAATTTCGAATTGCGGATTTCGGATTACGGATTGGATTTTGCAATGGAGAGATAGTGACCTATGGTCCATCTTTCATCCTTCGTCCGCTCGACGAGTCGAGTCGTCGACCTGCGGCGGACTCAGGGCATGCTCCCATCTTCCATCTCCCATTTTCCATCTCCCATCTTGGATCTCCCATCTTCCATTCTATTCCTCAACGACTGCTCCTTCTCCTTCAATCCGCACAACCGTTACCGGACCAACAATCTTGGACGGATCGAACTCTTTCAATGTTCCCTGTTCTTCCGCCTCATGCTCGGCCTTGCTCCTTCTTTCCACTTCCGTGAGGACGGTGACACTCACGACCCCCTCGGTACGGATCTTCTTGCCTTTGCCGTCCTTCGGGAAGACAATGACATCATCCTCCACCTTCACCTGAACCTCGGTTTCCGAACTCCCGTCCTTCATTTTGATCCAACAGCCTTTTTTCTGACAAACCTCGGTTATTTCACCATCCAATAATACTGTTTGGCCTTTAAAACTCTCCGCTTTTCCAAGTAATTCGGCTATCGGCGTTGCTTTTTTCAGAGTGAGGGATTTTCCGTACTTCTTATCCCCCGCCACAGCAGCCGCAAGGAACACCAAAACGACCGCTACTATCATCAGAAATCGGTTTTTCATGTGTGAACCTTTCAGAATGGATGTTGCGACTCCACAATATACAAAACTGCTTGATTGGATTCGACTCGCGATCCCCAATCCACTGTTCACTCTTCACTCTTTACTCTTCACTGCTTTTTGGTGGAGGAATTCAAGAAAATTTGATTATCTTTTGGAAGAATTATCACTGATTTCTCAGCAGGAGCGTCCATGCCCGAAACCCTTACGATTACCGATAATAGAACCGGCAAAAAATACGACGTGGCGATCGAACACGACACGATCCGCGCCCTCGACCTCCGGCAAATCAAGGTAAAAGATGATGATTTCGGACTGATTGCGTACGATCCGGCGTATATGAACACGGCTTCTGTGAAGAGCCTTGTCACGTTTATCGACGGCGAGAAGGGGATTTTGCGGTACCGGGGATATCCGATTGAAGAACTGGCAGAGCATTCAACGTCATTCATGGAGGTGGCGTATCTTCTTTTGAAGGGCGAACTACCGACACATGGGGAGCGTGAAGAGTGGCGGAACACCATCCGGCATCACACATTTGTGCACGAGAGCGTCAAGAAACTCATGGAAGGGTTTCGATACGATGCCCATCCCATGGGCATGTTTATCAGTACGATTGCGGCTCTCTCCACCTTTTATCCGGAAGCCGCGAAGATTTTCGATCCGGAAATCCGCCAACGCCAGATCAACCGTCTGATCGCCAAGGTACCGACCATCGCGGCATTCTCCTTCCGGCATTCAAAAGGTATGCCGTATATGTATCCGGATAACCAACTCAGCTATGCCGGGAATTTTCTGAGCATGATGTTCCAGATGGGTAGCGGGCAATATACCCCTCACCCTGCCCTTGAACATGCGCTGACCGTGTTGTTCATTCTCCACGCTGATCACGAGCAGAACTGCAGCGCGAATGCGATGAGGAGTGTCGGCAGTTCCCATGTCGATCCCTATTCCGCTTGTGCCGGTGCAGCAGCAGCGCTCTGGGGTCCGCTTCATGGAGGTGCCAACGAAGCAGTTCTGAGGATGCTGGACGAGATAGGCAACAAGAGCAACGTCCCGGCCTTCATCAAGAGCGTGAAGGACGGAAAAGGCCGTTTGATGGGGTTCGGTCACCGTGTGTACAAGAACTACGACCCCCGTGCAAAGGTCATCAAGAAGCTTGCCTACGAAGTATTCGAGGTGACCGGCAAGAACCCGAAGCTCGATATCGCTCTCGAATTGGAACGAATCGCCCTCGAGGACGATTATTTCGTGAAGCGTAAACTCTATCCCAATGTGGATTTTTATTCGGGCCTCATTTATCAGGCTATGGGATTTCCGATGGACTTCTTCCCGGTACTGTTCGCCATTCCCCGGACCGTCGGCTGGCTGGCTCAATGGGAAGAGCACATCCTGGATCCCGAACAAAAAATTGCGCGGCCGCGCCAGATCTACCTCGGTCACGCCGAACGCCACTGGGTTCCGATTGACAAGAGAACATAGGCCGGCCTGATCGTCGCCCTCTGTTCGCATTCGCATATTCTGAAGACTATGGCCCACCGTCACGAAAGTCTTGTCCCTCTCTCGAAGGACCACTACCAAGGGTTGCTTCTCGCCCAGCAGATAAAAACAGCGGACCGGGTTATGATGGCGGGATGGCCTTCCGCTCCTGCGCAGCAAGCAACTTTCGTGCGTTCGTTCTTCTCCGAGCATCTGACGCGGCACTTTGCCGACGAAGAACAATCGTTATTCCCGTTGGTCCGGGAGCATGTTCCTTCGGCATCCGTCCAGGTCGACGATCTTCTCCAGGACCACAGGGATATGGAGAAGTTTGCACGAAGCTTCGAACATCCTGATCCCCAACGTCTCCCCACCCAGATTGCAGAGTTCGGAGATCTCCTTGAGCGCCACATTCGCAAAGAGGAACGCGAGCTCTTCCCGTTGTTTGAAGCACAGGCGCCTCCCGATGTTCTTCAACGCGTCGGCCATCTTCTCCATCGGCCGGATTCCTCCCACGACAAGCCAACCTCGTGAAGCTCCCGTATTTCCTCATCCTCTCTGCCTCCGGTGGAGCCGGGCACCTGCGCGCCGCTTCAGCTCTCAGTGAAGCTGCAGCGGCATTCACCCCCCCTCTCAAGGTCCGGAATGAGGATTGTCTCGATTTCACTTCTAAAGCGTTCAAGAAGCTCTATTCAGAATCGTATCTTTCCCTCGTCAACAAGGCGCCCGAACTCTGGGGGTATCTCTATTCCAAAGCCGAGGCAAAACCATATTCCAAAAAGATGTTGTTACAGATTTTTGACGACATCAATTACAGGTCGTATCTGACATTTCTGAAGGAAGAGCAACCCGACGCAATTCTGTGTACGCATTTTCTTCCGTTCATCTCGCTGTCCACGAAGATGCGGCGCGCGGGCGTCATGGCCCCGGTGTTTGCCGTGACGACAGACTTTGATGCTCATCAATATTGGGTCGATCCCGTGGTGAACCGCTACTATGTTCACTCGGAAGAATCCGCGTGGCAACTTCGCTCAAAGGGTGTCGCCGCTGACAAGATCCGCGTCATGGGAATTCCTGTCCTTTCTCAATTCGCAAAAAGGGAACCGATTACCGCGGTGAGACGGCGCCTTAAGCTTCCGGAAGACCGGCTGACAATCCTCATGGTCTGGGGAGGATTTGGAGTCGGTAAAGCCGAAGAAATGGTACAGGAGGTGATGGCGATGCTGCTGATTTTTCCGGAACAGTCCTTTACCTTGATTGCCGTGTGCGGAAAGAACGAAAAACTGTTTCAGAGGCTTTCCGCAAAAAGCCCTCCGACCAATGTAGTCACGCGCATCCTCGGCTTTGTTGACAACCTCCACGAACTCATGAACGCATCGGACGTTCTGATTTCAAAGGCGGGCGGATTGACCTCAGCGGAAGCAATGGCTATGGGAATTCCGATGCTTGTCGTCGATCCCATTCCGGGCCAGGAATCCCGCAACGCGGAGATGATTGTTGAACAAAGGGCCGGATGGAAAGCGCTCGACATTGCCAACATCGGCTACAAGATCAAGAGAATCATAGAGGAGCCGGGCTTACTGGCAGACGCCCGTGCCGCAACCGCAAAGCTTGCCAGGCCAAACGCCGCTACAGACATCCTTCGGGATGTGTATGATGTTGTCACGAATAAAGGAGAACGGACATGAACATCAAGATCAATGGATTGACCATGAATTACCAGGAACGGGGACTCCCCCAGGGATTACCCGTCGTGTTCGTTCACGGATTTCCGTTCAGCCACGCCATGTGGGATCCTCAGATGATGGCCCTTCCGCAAGAGGTACGCGCGATTTCGTACGACGTACGGGGACACGGGCAGAGCGACGTCGGCGACGGACAATATTCCATCGAGTTCTTCGTCGATGACCTGGTCGGGCTTCTCGACCACCTGGGTATCCGGCAAGCCGTGATTTGCGGCCTGTCCATGGGCGGGTATATTGCCTTACGCGCCGTTGAGCGGCATCCGGACCGGATCCGCGCACTCGTTCTCTGTGATACCCGAAGCGAAGCCGACCCCAATGAAGCGAAAGTGAAACGCGCTGGACAGGTGAAGACCGTGAAGCAGACGGGTGCGAAGACATTTGCGGATGGATTCGTCAAGGCCGTTTTTGCTTCAGCGACATTCCAAAGCAATCCAAAAGCGATTGATGCAATAAAGGCCGTTATCGGCAATATGTCGCCGCTGGCGATTGCCGGGACACTTCTTGCCCTCGCGGCACGCAGCGATACGACTGCCTCGCTTTCCGCCATCAACGTCCCCACTCTCATCATGGTTGGAGAACTTGATACCCTCACACCCCCCGCTGCGTCGGAAGCCATGCATAAGCTCATCAAGGGATCCACCCTGCAAATCATTCCGCAATCCGCCCATATGAGCAACGTTGAAAATCCGGCGGTCTTCAACCGTCATCTGATCGACTTTCTGAAAACCATCGGGGGATGATGGCCGTCCGGGATTTTGGGATTCTTGAAAAGGAGATCCTCCGCTGTACACAATGCCCGCGTCTGGTCCGGTGGCGGGAGAAAATTGCCCGGGAAAAGACCAGACGGTTTATGGATTGGGACTATTGGGGAAAACCGATTCCGGGATATGGTGACCCGAATGCCCGCCTTCTGCTCGTCGGCCTCGCTCCTGCCGCCCATGGCGGTAACCGAACCGGCCGTATGTTCACCGGGGACCGGAGCGGCGATTGGCTCTACAGAAGCCTCCACAAAGCGGGATTTGCCGCCAGGGGCGAATCGATATCGCGGGACGACGGACAGAGACTCATTGACTGCTATATCACGGCGACGTGCCGGTGTGCACCCCCGCTGAACAAGCTTCTCCCTGCTGAGATTCGCAAATGCCGGCCATTCCTCCACAGGGAACTACAGCTCTTGAAAAACCTCTCCGTCGTCATCGGGCTCGGCAGAATCGGATTTGAGTCCGCGTTTCAGAGTTTTCAGGAACTGGGATGGACGGATCTCGGGAAGAAACCCTCGTTTCATCATGGGGCGGCCGTGAATCTCAACAGCCGGGTCATTCTCCTCGGATCGTTTCATCCAAGCCAGCAGAATACATTTACCGGAAGGCTCACGGAGCCCATGTTTGATGCGATCTTCGCCAGGGCTTCCAAACTCTTGAAGGATCAATCATGAACAATCGAGTCACTATCGCGTTCGTCGTGCTCCTCGTTGTGTTTCTGGCGGGCGGATTATCGCGTCTCAACGACCTTTCGGTGTACACCGACAGCACGCGCTACCTTATTTGGGGGCATTCGCTTGCTCAGGGCAGCGGATTTGTGGATGCCACAAGACCGGTTCCGACACGTTTTGTCATGAACGCTCCGCTCTACTCTGTTCTTCTCGTCCCTGTGGAGGTCATCTTTCCATTGTCTCTGACTGCCGCGAAAATATGGACAACCCTCTGGGCGGCAGCTGGGTTGCTTCTCTTTTTTCTCTGGCTCCGAACGTACGTTCGTCCGCTTACCGCATTCGCTGGGACTCTGCTCCTTGCTCTCAATCCGCTGTTCTTCATTGTATCCACGGAGGTTCTCTCGGAAGCACCGTTTTTTGCACTGTCCATTGCGATACTGTGGTTATTCGATCGTTTTCTTGCCGGCGACAATGAGACAAGAACACGATGGTTACTCTTTGGCTCCCTTGCTCTTGTCACACTTTTGCGCGAAGCGGGATCGGCACTGGTCCTTTCCGCCCTGATCATCCTCTTTCGCCAGAAGAAGGGAAAAGAATTTCTGATAATTGGCGGATCAGCGATTGCCCTGTTCCTCATCTGGTCCATCCGAAATGCCCTTGCAGCCGGCAACGAACCCGGCGAAGCCGCCAATGTCCAGTTCTTGTTCAGCCGTTTTGTCACCGGGCCCGATGAGTCTCTCCTGGCAGAATTCGAATCCCGGTTCTGGCTCAATCTCAAGGGATATGTCCTGGAAATCGGCGCCCTTCTTTTTTATCCGATCCCCCACGACCTCATCGTTCGGCCGTCGGGTTTGTTCGAATCCTGGCAGTCGGTGCTTTTTACTCTCAAGGGCTTCCTGACATTCCTTGGCGCCGGACTGACTCTCTATGGTATCAAACTCGACAACCCGGCCAATCCTCCCGGCTTGTTTCGTCTCATCACACTCCTTTGCTA
Source organism: Bacteroidota bacterium (assembly GCA_040901865.1). GTDB lineage: Bacteria > Bacteroidota > Ignavibacteria > UBA10030 > UBA10030 > JBBDYD01. Next base: position 38,198 of record JBBDYD010000013.1, read on the forward strand.
CTGCGCCATTATTCTCTTTTACCCTGTGCACGACATCCGGTTCCTCCTTCCGCTCCTTCCGCTCATCATCTTCTATTGCCTTCGCGGAGTGGAGGCCATTGGCGAGCAGAGAATACCGGCAACAATCCGCACAAAAGCCGGACTCGGACTTCTGGTTCTTGTTGCATTCCCCAACGTGATAACGGACTATGAGATTATTCGCTCGAATCTCGGGTATCGTGCAGACCCCGCCGGATTTATGCAGTCGTCTTCAGAAGAGAGTCGATTCGGCCAGCCGTGGTCGCTCTTGGGGGATTGGATTATCGGGCACGTGCCGGAGGATGCCGTAATTGCAAGCCCTGCAAAGGAGCTTGCGCCGTTTGTAGGATCCAGGAAAATCCTTGAGACCAGCCGGGCTCTGCCTGCGCCGATCCTCGAACGCCTTCTGCGCGATCACACTGCGTCGTATCTGGTTTCCACGATAGTCTGGGACGACTTCGAGACATTCGCAATCGCGATGATGGAATCTTCTCGGCTTTGGTTCGAACCGGTTCACAAGGTTGCGAATCTCACACTCTACCGTGTACATTCGCTATTTCTCACCCCCCGCCCGGTTGCTGCGTACGAAACGCCTGATACATCGACGGTAAAAGGAAAGATCCTTGCGGGAAGGCAAAATCTTCATCAACTGCGCTTCGACAGCGCTCTTGCATTCTTCAATACTGCCGCCGCCATGGCTCCCAGGCAACCCGAACCACTGTTTCAGCTGATGACTGTTCTCTCCATTCTCGGCGATTCGGCGTCAACCATGGAGCTCAACGAGCGACTGTTTACCATGCAGCAGGCAACGGTTTATTCCGCTCTGGCGCAGGCGCAAATCGGCGCGATGACACAGCTTCTCAGGGCGGAAAGGGAAATAATCCCGCAACGAAGTTATACCGCGTTTGAAGCGGGGCTTGCGTACTGGACCCTCGGACTTCGCTCGACAGGGCTTGCGGTCATGAGGAACATCGCCAAATCCGACTCCACCCATTTCTCGGCCGCCCTTTGGGGGTGTCACTATGCGAAACAGCTCGGAGACACGACAGAGTCCGATCGGTTCCTGAAACGAGTCAAGAGAATTGACTTCGCTGCGCCCATTATTGCCGATTGGGATGCAATGCGCCAGCTGGAAGAGAGGATCAAACGGACGCGATCCGCGGTGGAACGAGCCGGCGCTCACAGGAAGATTGCACAGATCTACTCCAAACTCGAACTCTATGATGAAGCCCTTGATGCACTTGAGCGTGCACTTCGGATTGATCCTGCCGACATTGATGTCCTGTTGGAGCGGGCTGAGGTTTTCGAGTCTAAACGCGCCCGTTGGGCCGCGATGCGCACATACGAACATATCCTTGACATCGAGCCTCATAATTCCTTCGCCAGGGAGCGGCTGGATTCGCTTGCTCGATAGAAATCCGATACCTCCCTGGCATGGGCGAGGAAGTTGTCACATTTCTCCAAGTTGTTGACCTTTACCCCTTCTTCGGGTATATTTTTCTTAACCAAGTTGGGTCGTGCTTATGAAGCTCAAATCTCCCATCACCGATACACAATCGTTCAAACGTCTTCGCCGCCTTCGCATGACGGAAACTCTCCGTTCCATGGTGCGCGAAACCGAACTCTCCGTCAACGATCTGATCTACCCGTTATTTGTCGTTCCAGGCACCAAAGTGCGGAACGAAATCAAATCCATGCCGGGAGTCTTTCAATTGTCCATTGATGAACTCGTCAGGGAATGTTCTGATATCCACCGTCTCGGCATCCCGGCTGTCATCCTCTTTGGTATCCCCTCGGTAAAGGACGAAATGGGGAGCGAAGCATACGACGAAGCGGGAATCGTGCAGATGGCAATCCGATCCATCAAGAAAGAAGTCCCAGAACTTCTCGTGATCACGGATGTGTGCCTTTGCGAATACACTTCCCACGGTCATTGTGGAATCGTCCGGAACGGCGAAATCGTGAATGATGAATCCATTGAATACATCGCCCGGGAGGCTCTGACTCACGCCCAGGCCGGGGCCGATATGGTGGCGCCTTCCGATATGTTCGACGGACGCGTGAAAGCCATCCGTGAAATTCTCGATAACGGCGGCTTCCTCAACACCCCCATCATGTCCTACGCCGCGAAGTATTCCTCGGGGTTTTACGGACCGTTCCGCGAGGCGGCGGAAAGCACTCCGAAATTCGGCGACCGGCGCTCTCACCAAATGGACCCCGCCAACTCTGATGAAGCGCTCAGGGAAGTTGAACAGGATATTGCAGAAGGGGCTGACATTGTCATGGTCAAGCCCGCTTTGGCGTACCTCGATGTGATTCACAGGGTCAAACAGCGTTACGGAATGCCGACCGCGGCGTATAACGTCAGCGGTGAATACTCCATGATCAAGGCGGCGGCACGAAACGGATGGATCGATGAACAAAGGATCATGATGGAGGTCCTCACGGGCATCAAGCGTGCAGGTGCCGATCTGATCCTTACGTATTTCGCAAGGGACGTGGCAAAACTCCTGAAGCGCTAAGGCGTCATGAAACTTAGCCACGCCGCATTCTTCCTTCTCACTTTTCTCCTTCCGCAGTCTTCGTTCACTCAATGCTCCGATGCCGGAGTGTGTTCCATCGGTCACCGTTCGTCCGCGGACCTTTCCAACTTGATTTCCATTTCTTACACCTTCGGCCAAAGCGGGAAGCCCGACGACCTTTCGTTTCACGGTGCCGAAGTTGCTGCTGACATCGGAATCACGGAGGACAGCCGCTTGTCCTTCAGCCTCCCATTCAACAGCCAATCCGGACCACTTGGATCCACAACCGGAATTGGCGACCTCGTGGTTCTCTGGTCTCAAAGGTTACTGGCGCAATCCGATTTTTTCTTGAATCTCCAGGGCGGGGTCAAGTTTGCCACGGGAAGCGTCACCGCAGGTGGTCTTCCGCAGGCCTATCAATCCGGATTGGGCACAACGGATCTGATTTTTGGAATCCACGGCCGGATGGATGGGTGGGGATTTGCTCTCGCTTACCAATTGGCGGGAGGACGAAGTGAGAATCCCGTAACGCGATTGCAGCGCGGCGACGATCTTCTCCTGAGGGCGGCATACACCACGAACTTCAAACAACTCAGCCTGACCCTCGAAACCCTTGTCATCAAGAGTCTGCAAGAATCAAGCGTGCGTACTTCGCTGCCAGGCCAACCGGAGGTTTATGGGAACATTCCGAACAGCAACCAGACTCAGATTAACCTGGTTGTCCGCGGTTCGCATCCGATCACAGGAACCCTGCACCTCAACGCATTTGCCGCAATACCGACATTGAAGCGGGATGTCAACGTGGACGGATTGAAACGATCCATCGCCATTTCAGCCGGATTTTCGGTGTCGTTGTAGCCATGCGGAACGTCCTCGTCACCGGTGCCACCGGTTTTCTCGGATCGAACCTTGCTGCCGCCCTGAAGGAACTTGGGCACAATGTCAGAATCCTGAGGCGACCAACATCAAGCCTTCAAGCGCTGGACGGGATCGACGTCGAACACCACCTCGGCGATGTGCGGGATAGGGACTCCGTACGAAGAGCCATCCGGGGATGCGATACCGTGTTTCACGTGGCCGCATTAGTTTCCTATTGGAGGAAACAGCGTGCCGAATTGTATGAGATCAACATCGGCGGAACCGCGAACGTTGTCGACGTGTGCCTCGAACTCGGTGTCGAAAAGCTTGTGCACACGAGCTCGGTGGCCGCGGTGGGCTTCGCGGGCGACCGGATTCCAGCCGATGAAGCCACGGCGTTCAACTGGGAATCGTATGCCATCGGGTACCGCAATTCGAAGCACCGGGCGGAGCTCGAAGTGCAACGTGGAGTCAAGCTGGGCCTCCCCGCTGTCATCGTCAACCCGTCCGTGATCCTCGGAGAACGTGACATTCATTTCAATGGCGGTCAGATCGTGCGGGATGTCTATAAGAAGCGGATCTTCTATGCCATCGATGGCGGCATCAGCGTGGTCTATGTGGGGGATGTGGTCCGCGGACACATCGCTGCGGCGTCGATGGGCCGCATCGGAGAGCGGTATATTCTCTCCGGGGAGAATTTGACTCACAGCCAGATCATCACCCAAACCGCAGAAGTGGTGGGCGGATGGAAGCCGCTTCTCAAATTGCCCTTGTGGGCAGCGAAGGGCCTCGCGGCGGGCTCCGAAGTGATCGCAAATGCGACCAACACGAAACCCTGGCTCGGAAGCGAACTCATTGCCGGTATCACACGAACATGCTGGTTCTCCCATGAAAAAGCGGCGCGCGAACTCGGCTACACGATCACACCGTTCCGGACGGCTGTCAAGAGAACGTTTGACTGGTATAGGCAACAATCAATGATCTAATTCCCGAAATCATCAGCGGATGCTCATTGATGATTTCGGGAATCGTTAACCGCGCAAACCATGAAAACTCCCCGCTCTCAATCACTGTTCTCCAAAGCTCAAACGCTGATCCCGGGCGGCGTCAACTCGCCCGTACGAGCCTTCAAGGCCCTCGGCCGCAGCCCGATCTTCATCCGGAAGGCAAAAGGCTCTTCCCTGTGGGATGTTGACGGCAACCAGTACATCGATTACGTTGGCTCCTGGGGGCCCATGCTGTTTGGCCATGCTCATCCGCGTATCGTGAGTGCCGTCCGCAAGGCCGCCACAAATGGCACAAGCTTCGGCGCTCCCACTGAGCTCGAAGTACGAATGGCTGAGCTGATTACGAAGCTCGTACCGTCGGTGGAAGTCGTCCGCATGGTTAACTCCGGCACGGAAGCCACAATGAGTGCCATCCGGCTTGCGCGCGCGTTTACCGCGAAGAACAAAATCATCAAGTTCGAAGGTTGCTACCACGGTCACGCCGATTCGTTTCTCATTAAGGCCGGTTCTGGCGCGATGACCCTTGGAACACCCGATAGCCCCGGTGTCCCACCAGGCGTTGCCTATGATACCCTGACGGCAACGTACAACGATGTCGAATCGGTACGCTCGCTAGCCGATCGGTTTCGCGGCGACATTGCAGCGGTCATTATCGAGCCGGTGGTGGGAAACATGGGATGCATTCCACCGCAGCCCGGATTCCTGCAGTCTCTGCGGGACCTTTGCACGTCCGAGGGCATCCTCCTGATCTTCGATGAGGTGATGACCGGATTCCGACTGGCTCCCGGCGGTGCTCAACAATTGTTCGGAATCAGACCGGACCTGACAACGCTCGGAAAGATCATCGGGGGTGGATTACCGGTCGGCGCGTACGGGGGACGGCGGGACATCATGAGCATGGTGGCGCCGAGTGGACCGGTGTACCAAGCGGGAACCCTTTCGGGCAATCCGCTGGCAATGTCAGCAGGACTGGAAATGCTGAAGCTTGTGAAGAACGGAAAGGCCGCTTACAAGAAGTTGGAGCGGTTAGGCGGGATACTGGAATCGGAAATGATTTCTCATCTAACCTCGATCGGGAGGGCGTATACGATCAATCGCGTAGGCTCGATGTTTACACTCTTCTTTACCGAACGAAAGGTCACAGACTACGCCAGTGCAAAGACTTGCGACACAAAGGCCTTTGCTAGCTTCTTCAATGCCATGCTCGATCAGGGTATTTACCTCCCCCCCTCACAATTCGAGGCCGCATTTCTCTCCGCTGTGCACACCGAACGGGATATTGAACAAACGCTCAGGGCATTCAAAAAAACCCTCGCTTAACACTCTGCG
>JBBDYD010000013.1:44031-46359 GCA_040901865.1 Bacteroidota bacterium
AGAGACGCAGAGGATAGCAAAAAAAAAGCCATCCGCAAGGATGGCTTTGAAATTTGGTGTGATCAGTTTTTAGTTTACGACTCCGTTAATCGTGCCCGTGGCTTCTCCGTTAGGTCCATTGACAGTGATTGTGAGAGTAAAAGGACCTGGAACCGCCGGCGAAGCTTCCATATTCTTCGAGACTGTCACGCTGAAACTCGTCCAGAACGGCGATATGACATCATCAAGAGCACTGGTTGGAGACGCCCTCGAGACAATGGCAGAAGCGCCTTTGATCTCGGACGAAATAGACGTACCGGCGGCCAATGGATTGAACCGTTCATCCCAGACGTCGAATGTGACTGTCACTTGTGTTGTACCATCAACAACAAGCGCTCCAATTGACGTGATATTTGCGACGTAAGCGTTTCCGGAGAACAGAACCCTAACACTGTCACGAACTCGAACGTTGTTCTGACCAATGGTCTCTGCGTGAATGTAGCCCAGACCATTTGCTGAGTGATTGACTCCCGTATAGAGGGTGACACTGGCGAATCCGCTCAGATCCGTGTACCCCGAAGCCGTTGTAATAACCCCCTGCTCGGGATTCCCAAAGTACACAGCCGTCCCTGGGGCTACGGGATTCCCAAAGCGATCGCCGACTATTGCCGTGATCGAACTCGTTTGGCCGATCTTATAGTAACCGGCCACATTCAGCGGATTGGCTCCAAGGCCAAAATGGGTCTGATCAGGCAAACCGCCATGAATAAGTACCTTTACCGGCGTTGAGCTCACAATTACGCCGTCCGTGTCTCTTCGGAGACTGGCGACTAGCTGAATTGCCCCTGCCACCGATCCGCTTTGAACGACCGTGCTTACACGTGCGGCGGTATTCGTCAGTGCTGACGTCGGCGTGATGTATGCTCCGCCGGTTACAGGAACTCCGCTGATCGTGAATGTGACGGTGTCCGCGCGGGCAGGCAGAATGGGGGAGCCCAACGAATCTCGTGCCTCAAACGTAATCACACCACTTTCAGTCCCACCAACGCCAAACACGGCGAGGCTGACCGTTGTCACACCGACATACGCAAGTGTATTGGCGTACCCGCCGCCTGGGGGCGGAGGGGGAACAGGCGTCGTGTTAAGCGAAAGCTGAAAATCCACATCTGTCGTTTGATTTGGCTGGAGGAGGGCACTCCGGGTCACAGTTTGATAGCCGCTCGCGCTCACCGTCACCGAGACAGTTACAGGGAGTGTGTCGGAAAGACTCACCGTAAGGGAATAATTCCCGGTCCCATCGGTCGTGGCGCTGAAATTCTGACCCTGTAATGTCAATCCAACGCTCGCATTAGCGATCGCGATTCCTGATCCCTGCTGCGTTACCTGTCCGCTCATGACGGCAGCATTGGCTCCCGGGCCCGTCGGCGAGTCGCTCTTACAGCTCGCGAGAAGAGCCAAAACCAGAGGTGCAGCAACTGAAATGGATTTCCACATTGATCTCATGACATCTCCCTTATGGCAATTCGTAATCACCCAATCTGTCAAATAATCTGAACGCCGTCCGTGACGAACATCAATCCTTGTTTTGGGTCTTTTTCTGGATGTCCCGTCTTCCTTCCTTCAAACGTTCATCCATAAGATCACGGGCTTTTTGGGTCACGCGCTCTTCAAGGGGCGGAACCAATTCCGCCCGCAAAAGCACGATAAGTTCCTTCTTTGTCACCTGATTCCGGTCATACCCGAAAATGTAGCGGAGACCGAACACCCACCAGGGGAGGTCCTTGAGAAGGGGAATACCTTCCCGAACAACCGATTCCTCATTCAGAAACAACCCGCCGACGTAGTTCTCTTCCCCATCCAGGAGAAGGATCTTGCTCTCGGCTTTTGTCTTGTTGATCCGGGACGTTGCGATATCGACGAGAGAACTGCGTTCGACCGAAAGGGCGATATCGATAAATTTCAATCCGCCATACTCAAAGACTTTGGGCGTCACCTCGAGGATGGTTCCCGTGCTCACGAACGTCTCCGTGACATCGCCCGAGATCGTCCGCTGCTTGACCGAAAAATCTTCACCGACCTGTACGCGCCCCTTTTGTCCCGATCGGACCGTCACCTGGGGTCGGGCGATGATCTCACCCAACGAATTCGATTCGAAGATTCTCAATGCCCCTGCGATATCCACATCCAGTTGACCGGGAGCCGTGCTTGCCGTGATGCCGAAAATACCACTGCTCACTCTATCGGCCCCGGTAAACGTTACGCCCAGGTTTCCGTCAGTTGCGCTGGATCGGAAAATCGAGAAATTGATTCCGGACTCACGCAACGCCGATGTATTGATTTCCAGGAATA
>JBBDYD010000013.1:46459-52891 GCA_040901865.1 Bacteroidota bacterium
CTGAGGATGGTTTCCAGTGCGGTCCGCCACGGCATTTCGACAATATCGACGCCGATCTTCTTTCCTTCAAAATACTTCGGATCGAAGGCGATTGGTTTCTTTAGGAATTTGATCGACATCTCGCTCAACGACAAGAGCGCCTGCGCCACATCAACGTCGCTCTTGAACGAGACGATCTCGTCCGGGTTGATCCCCACCTTGCCACGATCGGCTCTCTTCAGCATCATTTCGTCCTTCACCTGACCGCCAGCCTGCACGCTGAACAGAAGAAGACAGACCATGACCGCGATTTTTCGTAAGTTCATAATTACCTCTTTTGGTTATCGCCAAACTGGATTCGTTGCTCGACCCTTCGGATAATCCCGCCCTCATCAAGCGTGAAGACTACCTTACTCTCCTGCGGAACGATCTTACTGACATACCCGCGCCAGACCCGGTCGCCCAGGTGGAGCACCTGCAGTTCATTTTCAAAGAGAATGAACGCCTTGCCGGGGAGTACCGCCTTGACGATCACATTGTCCGCGTTGATTACTCCAACCGGGGAATTCTGAGAAATCGCCTGAAGGATGATCGGGTTGAACGGATCAAACGGGGCGCGGACCAGCCCCAGCGACTTCGCTGCAAGCGAGGTGGAGAGCTCGGGGATCTTCGTGTAGTAAGCATGCAACTCCATCGTGAAGGCAATCCACTTCTTCGTCTCCCCGGTCTCCTGATTGACCTGTTCCTGCTGAACGAGGTTCAACGAATTGATCTTGTAGAGTCTTTTCCCGTTTTCAAGGTAATACACAAACTTGTAGAGATTGCTGAACGACGCCTCGCCATCCTGAAGGAGATAGCTGTTGATACCCCAGTTCGAGAACTCCCTCGCGCCCGAATAGGTCATGTTGAACCTCAGGAATCCCGCTTCATCGATTCCGCGGCTCATGTACGCATACGTCTGCGACGTGATATCCGTAACGGGGATCTCCTTGCTGCGGGAGTCGTACTTTCGTCTCAGATCGCGGTACTGATCGGTCAGCAACTTCACCTGCTCAATGATCGCCGGCAACTCCTGAAGTTCCCGTTCCAACCGGCGGACGTCGGAGACGGCCGAATCGAGCTGTTTGGGCTGAATGAAAAACCAATATACGAATCCGCCTCCTGACACGAGGAGGAAGAACACTCCGAGAACAATCGTATTGCGCAGTTTAAAGGACATGTGGCTGCCTCACCTTCCGGGTACGGGTGTGGGCGGCAAACGGAAGTCCGCCTTGTCAATCTGATCAACCTGGAGATCGAATTCGTATACAATCTTCTCCCGTATCGTGGTTGTGCGCACCGCTTTCAACGTCGCCTTCTCAAACAGACTCGCCAATCGCGGAATTCTCGTGCGGTAGATCGACCGCCCGCTGACGATGAGGCTCCGCGGATTGTTCGCATCCTGCTGAATGTGGTACACCCAGAGGGAATTCAGATCATCAACGCTATTGGAGATGTAATGGAGTATCCTGCTCCACCGGTCGCCGCCCGGGGCAATCGAGTCGTACACGGACGCGGCCGTGGAAAACCGCGCGATGCCCCGTACCAGTGTGTCCCTCTGCTGGCGGAGCACCTCCAGATCACGGAATTCCGTCTGCCTCCGGCGCAACAACTCCTGCGCCGCCCTGATCTCCTGGTTCCTCGAGATAATCGAGGTATAAAAGAAAACGATCGAGAACATAGTCAACCCCGCCAACAGCCACCCGTGCCAGGCAAGCTTGAAGGCCTTTTGCTCTTCGAGGATCGAATTCGGAATAAGATTAAGGTCATAAAACCCGGTGTGGGCGGGCTGGAGGGCGCGCCAGGCCGTGGCAATCGGAATGGCGTATTCGGAAAGGGTCTCGCCGATACTTCCTTCGAACGCACTCAGGTCCACCTCTGCCGATGTGAGGTACTCGACCGCCGCGCTCGCAAATTGGGGAGCCAGGGCTTCCCGCAGGTTCACCTTGTGCCCGTCGCCGGCAAGTATGATCCGGTCGATCCTCGAGAGGGCGATGTTGTCCTGCTCGAGTAGAATACGGCTGTAGAGCGTATTCTCGATATTGGGGGAGTTGTATCCTTCGCTGATGACAGGGGCAAAATGCAGATAGTTGTTCCCCTGCATAAAAATGAGCCGGGTGAACTCGTTGCCGATGTAGCCAATCACGGTGATTTCTTCGTCCTGCAGCTGGTAACTGGCACGCACGAAGTTCATCAACGCAATGTCGCCGCTGTCAATCAGTCGCAGATTGGGAATCTGATTGCCCATGAAGGGCTTGATCTCGAGAAGCAGATCATACAACTTCAACCCGTCTTCACGGACAATGGAAAGCAATCCGCCCGGGGCCGTTGGAATGGTATCGATGGCGTCTAATGGCGGAGGGGCCGACCTCATGGCCGACAATTCCTGCACCAATTGCTTCTTTAGTTTGGTTCCTTTGAGGCCGAAGTCGTTGTCGAATTCGTGGTAGGTGACCGCAGGTTCGCTGAGAGCAAACGAAAGCTCATACTTTGTAGGAGGGATGTCCCCAAGGACACTTAGCAAGATGGAGGCGTTCGTGTTGCTTTCCCCACCTCCTTCCATCGGCGGCGGAGCGGCAAAGGTATCCCCGCCCAGTTCGCCAAAACCGCCTTCTTCGGCGGGAGCTCCCGCTGCCATTGCCTTCTCTTCAAATTTCTGAACAAGCGCAACCGATTTGAAGTCCTTGAGCTGGACCGTTCCACCGCGCAACGCCAGCTGGACATACTTGAGTTCGAGGCCGTCAACAAACAGCGCAACCGCTGTTTTGCCTTGGCCGGGCTCGTAGGCCATTTACGGTTTCATCCTGAGTCGTGATGGAATGTTGCTCACGCGGCTCCCTCGGTAGACCCCTGCACCTGGAGGAGCTGCTGAATGCGACGTTTGTTGTTTGAATAATTGATTGCGTTCTCGAGTGAAATTTTCTTCTGCAAATACAAACGCTTCAAATCCATCTCCATGGTGATCATCCCCAACTCCGACCCTTCGGAGATCATTTGATAGATTTCGCTTGTGTTGTTGTTCTTGATGGCCGCCCGCACAGATGGCGCTCCAAGGAGTACTTCACGAGCCAAAACGCGCTTTCCATCGAGGCTGGGAATCAGTTTCTGCGAGATCACGCAACGGAGCGTATCGCCAAGCCGATTGCGTACGCGCTCCTGCTCCGCCGGCGGAGTCTCACCGATGATTCTGTCGATGCTTTCCACCGCCGAAGCCGTGTGCAACGTTGAAAACACTTTATGCCCGGAGTCGGTGATTTCCAGGGCAACGAGAATCGTCTCCGGATCGCGCAACTCACCGATCATAATGATGTCCGGGTCCTGACGCAGAGCCTGGATGGCTCCCTCTTTAAAGGACAGCACGTCACGCCCAACCTCCCGGTGACGGATGATGCAGCGGTCCGATTTATGCACATATTCGATCGGCGAAGCGATGATCACAATGTGGCCGTCCACGCTGTGATTGTTGGCGTCGATGATAGAATCGAGGCTCGAGCTCTTTCCGGATCCCGTGATTCCGGTAACGAGGCACATGCCTTCCTTAGTATGGGCGAGACTCAGAACTTTCAGAACGTTGGGATGCAGATCCATCCCTTTGATCGGGCGGACGGTGTTGTTGATCGCGCGCATGTTGAGCGCGAGCTGGTCGAGATCAAAATACCCATCGGCGCGGAACCGGCGAAACTCTCCGTCCGACAGAAAGAGCATGTGAGAGAAATCCAGATTGCGGTTCTCATACAGAAAACTCCGCTGGCGATCCCCAATGACACTCTGGATCAGGATATTCATTTCGTCGGGGGAATACTTGCCAAGCGTCGGGTCCGGCTTTTTGTTGCCAAATACGCGGTACCACACAAACCCCTGAGATCCGTATCCCCCCATGTCGATGTCCGAGGCGTTGTTGGTGAACATCTTGGAGAGGAAGTGATTCATGCAATTCCGAAGCTTTTCCTTCAGCGCTTCGTCCATTCTGCCAATGATATCCCCGATCATCATTTGCCGTTCGAGACCCTGAACGGTTTTCGGCAATTGCGAAGCCGCATCCTTCAGGATTTTAACCGCATCCTGCAGTACAGGAGCCGAGTCAACCGCCTGTGCAACGTGCGGTTGGGCAGGTTTTGGAGCAGCGGGCGCGGGTGAACCCTGAGGATTTGGTGCTTGCACAGCCATCGCTACCTCCACTTCCGTGAAAGAATCCCTGAGATTGGAGCCAGAACACTCCAGATGAGCACGATAATACTAAACTACAAACGAAAATGCAAATCCCTTAAAGGAAAAAATTCAAACAATCCTGCTTTCCTAATGATTTCAAGCGCCTAGGAGTGAAGGGAGTCACATTGCCTCGAAAACCGCGAAATTTCGCGGAAAACAGTAAAGGGTAAAGGGTGAAGGGTGAAGAGTGGGAGAAGTATTAAGGGGTGAAACGAGATGTGAGATGTTACTTTCATCAGTTTAAGCAAAAGAGGCTTCCCACGACGGAAGCCTCTTTGCTTTACATTTCACTGCTTACTGCTTACTGCTTACTGCTTACTACTTACTGCCTACTGCCTACTACTCACTACTGTTTACCCTTCACCCATCACTCTTTACTTAACAAATAGCATCTTCCGCATCACCGACTGTCCGCCAAACTCCAAGCGTGAGACGTAGACGCCGGTTGGCAGGGAAGATGCGTCGAATGTCTTTTGGTAGACACGTCCGGCAACGGCTTCCTCGTCAAAGAGGGTCGCCACTTCCTGCCCGAGCATGTTATAGACCTTCAGCGCTGCGCGGCCGTCCACGGGAACGGTAAACGTGATGTTGGTCGACGGGTTGAAGGGATTCGGATAATTCGGCTCGAGGGCCAGTTCTTTCGGACCAAGACCCACTTCCACTTCGGCGGTGGAGTAATACGTGAACGCTGCATTCATGTCGATTTGCTTGATGCGATAGGCATAGCGGCCCGGATCGACTTTCGAATCCGTATACGAATAATCACGCGGAGACGTCGAAGTGCCCGCGCCCTGAACAAAGCCGACAGTTGACCATGTGGCCTCAGCGGATCCAACGGACCGGCGCTCAATGTCGAAACCATAGTTGTTCAACTCAGTTGCCGTGGACCATTGCAGATCAACACCGAAACGGCTCGAGGTTGCGGCGAAGTTGGTGAGTTGGACGGGCAGGGGGGCGTCGGACCAAGTTGTTCCAACACGAACCGCATCTACTATAGCATCGACAGCGCCCGACTCTTGATTGATTAGAACATACGCAATATCGGCGGCATCGGCTGTCCCACTTCCCACATTTGCCAAGTCCTCGACGAAGGCCGTTCCGGGTTCAGTCCCGGGCACCGACTGACTCACATAGATACTGGCAACATCGTTGACGATGCCATTCACAAACTTGTACTTCACAACCACGAGATACGTGGAGTTGTAAGCGAGATCCGTTGAGGAAAAAGTCTGTGATAAATCATCTCTCCTAGATATCCCAATGTTGAAATTCGTGGCGTCTTTGTGCTTGAGATAGACAGCCCCGAATACGCTCAATTGGGTCGTTTCCCAAAAACCGACGATATAACTTGTCGCAGTTGGTGAGGCAGGTGCGCTTTGGACATTCAGAAGAAACGAATAAAAAACAGTGCTGTTATCACCGCTCACTGAGTCAAACTGCATTGTGACAGCGGACGAGAATCCAGAACTTACCAACAGTTGATAAGTCCCAGTGTTGTCACTGGCGTAACCGGACATAGTCAAGCTATCAGCATCGACAGTGAAATCCACCGCCCCTAATGCGAAGTCCCATTTCGAGCCTGAAGCTGTTGTAAGATCACCTGCTGGATAGCCAAAATTGTCAAAAACCGGAAGGGTTTGTGAACTTCCGAGGTATACCATCGTGGCGGATAATATGCCCAGACTCAAGAATCTTTTGCAAAACCCCATATTGTTCGCTCCTTTCACCTTTGTGTTTTCCACTTCGATAATACGATTACGAAGTCCAAAAGTCAACTCTTCCACCCGGCACCAAAGTGAGACATGTGATGCAACACACATGAATTGAGACCCTCGTGAGACACGAGACATCTGCTGCTGTGTCCCATGTCATGGGGGTTCATTGACTTTACACCCCACTTTGCGTAACCTATCAGTCGATAGATTGCGCAGGCAGCAAACTTTAATCATGAGATCGCTATGAGCACAGGACAAATGATGCTGGTTATTGGGGCGTTCGCTATGCTGGCCACTTTGGCGCTGAGCATCAACGGAACAATTATGAACACAATGTCCCTTAGCCTTGAGTCAGAGATGGCAATGAATGCCCACGCATATGCTCAGAGCATGTTGGACGAAATCCTTACGAAATGGTTTGATGAAAGAGCCATATCGACAAAGATCTATAACTACGCCGACATGACTCCCCCCAATAGATTCGGCGTTT
>JBBDYD010000014.1:0-1383 GCA_040901865.1 Bacteroidota bacterium
ACCTTTTTGCAGTCCGGTGCCGGCAGCGGGACCGCCTTCAGGAACATTTGAAACAACGTGGAATCGGTACCCTGATTCACTATCCCATTCCGATTCACCTTCAGCAATCCTATGCTGATCTTGGAAAAATACGCGGATCATTTCCTGTCTCAGAATCTCATGCGGACGAGGAACTTTCCCTTCCCATGTTTCCGGCGTTAACGGATAGCGAGGTGAGCCATGTCTGCGCGGCCGTCAACAGTTTCGATCCCCAGGGATCGGCATGAGAGAAGATGAATACCAGCGTGTATTCGAAACGGAGGCGAGCCATTGGTGGTACGTCGGCGGGCGAGAACTCCTCGAACATGATTTGATGCGTTTTGTACCCAATCGTGCATCGAAACAGCTTCTTGACGCCGGCTGCGGAACCGGAGGAAATCTCACTTCACTGGCCCGCCTTGGAACGACCGTTGGAATTGACATTTCTGAGACAGCTTTGTCCCTTGCCCGAAAGCGAAACCCGGACCATCTCGTGTGCGGAAGCGTCTCGGATCTTCCGTTCCGGAGCAACAGTTTTGATGTGATCACGTGTGTCGACGTGTTATATCATCAATGGGTCGACGATGAACCGGCACTCAAGGAATTGGAACGTGTTCTGCGACCGGGGGGAATTCTGATTGTTCAGGCCGCTGCCCTCGAATTTCTCCGTGGACACCACGATTCGGTCGTGTTCACGAGAGAACGGTACCGGAAGAACACTTTGAAACGACGACTCAAGAACGCCGGCTTTCGTATTGTCAGGTTGACGTACAGAAACACGTTTCTTCTCCCCCTGATTTTCCTCAAGCGATTTCTTCAGCGGGGGTCACTGGAAATTCAATCAGATCTCAGCATGCCGTCACCCGCGATCAACACCGCCTTGAAGTTGATTCTTTCACTGGAGAATGTGCTCCTTCGGTACATCACCCTTCCGGTGGGAAGCTCGTTATATGCTGTGGCGCAAAAGCCGGAAAAGGGCTGACCGATGTTTTCCTTTACCGCATCAGACCGCGCGGACAGAGGATTCCTGGTTCTCCTCCTGATCCTCGCCGTCTTCTATTGCGTGAATCTTGATTCGTATCCGCTGGTTTGGGTTGATGAACCATGGGAATCCATAACGGCGTACAGGCTGATCACGGACGGACGAATTTACAACCCGCTCCTCGAAGGAAGGGCCGGCTGGGACGAAGTATTTCTGGAGCCCCGGATGTTGCTCAATCTCCTCGTCGGTGGGTCATTCGCCATCTTTGGAACCGGAATAATTCCCGGGAGAATGGTTTCAGTCCTGTTCGGCATCCTCCTTGTTGCCGTTGTCTATGTGCTCGGAAAGAAAATCTTTTCTCCAAGGGCGGCGTTGCTGGCCTC
>JBBDYD010000015.1:0-1382 GCA_040901865.1 Bacteroidota bacterium
TTTTTGGCCTTTTTTTGGCCCGAATCTGCTTGTTGAGCCTGGAATGCAAGCCGTGTTTCCACGAATGTCGGTCAACATTTGGCACGATTTGCTAGTATGGATCTATTGCCAGAACGGTGATGGGCACACATACGTCGACTCATTTGAAGGGAGTTTTTTTCCAAGCCACAGGCTTTGGATAAATGGCGCGATCAAGAGCTCGATTACACAGGGAGCATTCAGCAACCTATGGACTTCAATGCCAGGCCATCTAACATGTGTAAATGGGCCACCGCAGCCTTGGTAGCCGCGACCATTTCAGGATGCAGGTCAAATACGTCGATGAAAGGTTATCGAGCGACCATTCAATCCGGGGCTACTGCGATTCCCGAGGCTGTGGAGATGGAACGTATGTTTCCGCAAACCGACCATTTCATCACTCACTTCGGGTTTGATTCCAGCCCCAAGCAATGGAACAGTGAGGCATTCTTTGGCAAGCGTTATATCCTGACAATGCAGGTGTCGGTTGATGTTGACTATTCAAGCCAACAGGTGAGTTGCATTGGCGAGCCAAAGTTTTATTTGAATGAAGTCGCCACCGCACAGCCGCTGAGCCACGGCCGATTCGAGTTGACCCATGGTCGCACGCTGGAATTTGGGCGAGAGGAGTGGAAACAATTAGTCGAAGCAAAGGGCGATTTAAACGTCCTTGGTTTCGCGCCTACTCCGAGTGTCGTGCCAAATTACTCTGAGGCAGTAGAGGCGATTCGTCGCGATCGCGTGCCAGTGAGCCTTCGTACGCGGATGGAAGGCAAATGAATGGTCATGGCCAATCAACAAACCCCCCGTTCGTCGTTTTGAGACTTTGCAGCGTAGTTGACAGCACGGGGTAACTGGATCGTAGCTGAGGGGTCGGAAAAGGGGACATTCTACTTTTTCTGCTCCCTTCGTGCCCTTCGTGTCTTTGTGGTCAGTCTACTTCCGTTCTCGTCCCCTCCGCGCCCTTTGCGGTCCCCCCCTCCTCGTCCCCCCCCCAGCCGCTCGCCATTTTTTTAAATTTTCCAGTGTCCAAAAACTTACACTGGTGCGGCGCCAGCCATTCATTAGGATGCACTGCAGTCTGACCAGACACGGGTGGCTGCTGACGCAGTCGGTTTACGAGGTGAATAGAACGGCTCGGGGGACCACTTGTTTCCTGCGAGCCAATCGAGCCGAGCAGAATCGGTCGATGGAGCCGCCTGCGCTTCGAAGCAGGCCGTCGCGGTATGAAAAAGGACCGCTACCCATCGATGCGCCTGCCACGACGGCACCTCGAGTCACCGCGCCGAACGTTCTTTTCACGATGTCGCTGCAGCCTCGTCGTGAACGGAATGCGTGCTTCGGTGTTACCGGTCAGGGCGAGT
>JBBDYD010000016.1:0-1364 GCA_040901865.1 Bacteroidota bacterium
TTATCTTTATCACCCACAATAAAATCACGATGGAAATGGCAAATCAGTTGCTGGGCGTCACCATGTACGAGGCCGGGGTCTCCCGTATCGTCGCCGTGGACATCGACGAAGCGACCAAACTGGCGGCGATGTAAACCTGCCGGCATACAGATTTCGTTTATGGCTTCAAGGTCAGGAAAAATTACCCTTGCTTGCTAAAGAATTTCAAGTAACTGTAAGATAACTTTAAAAATTTCCGATAACTCAATTAGTAAACCAACGCGTCCAACACGAGACCGTACAAAGACTTAACCAGAGACTTTTCAGAAGGCATGACAATGGGGACGAGAGAACTGATCATTCTGATTCTTGGACTGGCAGTGGTAGCCGTGATTTTACGCGGCCTGTATCTGGGTTTGCAGGCGCGTCGTGGTCAGTTGCGCTTGGCAATTGACAAAAATATCCCGAAGGACGTGGATCTCAATGCGCTTGAGATGGCCGAGCTGCCCAACGGTGGCGCACGTGTCATTGGTAAAACACTGGAAAGAGTTAACCGACAGAACCGTCAGGCAGAAAAAGCCGTGGGGCTGGATCTCGGCGGCAAAGCCGGCAAGGCCGGACCGATTCCGGTATTAATGGATTCAGTGGCGCTGGGCGATGTTTGGATTCATGCCATGCCGCCGGTGGCGGAGATTGAAGATGACGAATTTGAAGACGATTTCGAAGATGACCTTGACGACGACCTGGAAGATGATGAACTGGATGACGAGTTTGATGACGACGAAGAGTTCGACGAGGACCTGGACAAGGAACTGGTCGTAGTAGAAGAAGTCGAGGACCTGGATGAGTTTGACGAGGAAGACGACTTCGAGGACGAGGATGACGACGACCTGGATGATGATGAAGAAGACTTCGATCCGGACAGCGATGAAGAAGAGGAAGATGAGTTCGAGGAAATTGATGAAGAAGAGGACGAAGATTTCCTCGATCAGCCGGGTGCCGATGAACTTGTTGATGACGATGATGAATACGTCGTCAATGTAGCCGGCCGCAGTGAACCGGTGATCCAGGATGCCGGTGATTTCGATGGAGAATTTGAAAAAGAATTCGGTAGTATTTCAATGACGGCGGGCGAGCGCATTGGTGCCAGGCCGATGACCCCGGGTCCTGCAGGCGGGGCTGATATCAACGACAGTGCCAAAGCAGAACAGGCCTCCCTGTTCAACGATGAAGATCAACCCGAGCCCGCCCCGAAGCGGGCTTCTTTATTAGCGCGATTCGGTGGGCGCGCCAGATCACGCGCCCCGAAACCAGAGCCATCAGCGCAACAAGAGCCATCAGCGCAACAAGAGCCATCAGCGCAACAAGAGCCATCAGCGCAACAA